>JAZUNA010000024.1:0-22388 GCA_045603905.1 Oxalobacter sp.
GATCCACATTACGAATCATTTCCGTTTTCGGTGGCAATTCATCCCCTACTTTATCTTTTGTTCTTCTCAAAAGGAAAGGACGAATACGGCGTGATAATAAAGCTTTTCTGTTTTCATCTGCCACTTTTTCAATTGGATGACGGAATTCACTATTAAATGTTTTTTCATTACCCAACAAACCCGGCAACAGGAAATGAAACTGTGCCCACAACTCACCCAAATGATTTTCACGCGGTGTTCCTGTCAAACACAATCGATGGCGAGCACGAAGGGTTGTCGCAATTTTTGATGCTTTGGAACGCGTATTTTTGATGTACTGCGATTCATCCAAAATGTGTAGATGGTACTCATGTTCCTGTAATTCTTCCTCATCTCTCGGTAAAAGAGCATAAGTCGTTAGAACCAGATCATATTGATTGATTCTTTCAAATCGTTTCAAACGATCTTTTCCTTGCAACACTAAAACATTTAATTCTGGTGCAAAACGTTCTGCTTCTTCCTTCCAGTTACTCATCAAACTGGTTGGTGCCACAACCAATGCCGGTTTCGTTAAACGCCCCGATTCTTTTTCTAGCAGAATATGAGAAAGTGTCTGAAGGGTTTTACCTAAGCCCATATCATCTGCCAAAATACCAGCCAATTCATATTCCCGGAGAAACTGCATCCAGGAAAGTCCTTCCAACTGATAATCACGCAGTGATGCTTTGAGCGATTTTGGCGGCTCAACTTTCTGTACCCCATCAAATTCGGAAAGTCGTTTTCCGGTTTCTAATAAGCGCTCTCCATTTAGCCAATGCAAAGGCAATTCATTCGTTAATTCTGCCAAACGAGGTGAATCCAATGTATGCAAACGAATCGTTGATTCATCTGTTCTGTTTGCAAAATACAATTCACCTAACGTTCTTAAAATCGGTTTGATCCTGCCCCACGGCAAGGCAATACGAACACCATCAGGTAGTGTAGTCAGCAGGGTTTCATTGTCCGGTTTTAAAGCCAGTTTTTTCGGATCAAATTCTTCAGGAACAGTTCGAATCAAAGCAATTAAAAGCGGCAGTAAAGAAATACGCTTTTGATTAACAACAATACCCAACTCCAGATTAAACCAGTCTTTACCTGTTCCTTTTCTGTCTGCAACCTGAGCATACCAATCTTCTATTTCTGCAATGTCATATCGGTATTCCTCGGTTTTCTTAATAATCCACCCCTGCTCTTCCAGCTTAGGCATAACTTGTGAAGTAAAATGCATCCAATCTGCCTGAGATGGCAACTCTAAAATACCGGGTGATTGAGGACGAGAACCTACAGAAACTTTGGGAACAGTAAAGCCCGCTTTTTGCAAGGTATTAAAAAACGCTGTTTCAACTTCCGGATTGCGTTCAATACGCTCTATCAATGCACCTTTGGCACGCATAATTGAAACTTCTGTTCCATAAAAAACTTGCTGACCATCGTAATCAAAAATCAACTGAAGATAATCATTCCAGGAAGATAGCTCAGTTGTATTTGCCGTAATAGATGGCTTACTTTGTATACTGCCCAAACGGATAACCGGAACCGGTTGAATATCTTGACGAACGGTTTCTTTCATTACCTGTGGTAAGGGAATCAAATCCGCTAACCCTTGGGTAATTAACATTTTTGAAACATTTGCCTTATCCTTAATTGGAACAGGAGGTGCCTGAGAAACAAGGTTTTGCAAATCTTTTTCTGAAATACCTGTGTTATTCGTTGGCAAAGTCAACTCACCACAAGTCAAACTGTCCATATACCAAACAGGTTCAGTTGGCAAAATATAATCAATTCTTTGTTTTCTGACTTTTCGTTTTTCTTTTTCTTGTGGCTCTGGAACAAACTCCCATGACAATCGCAAGGAGGATTCTGTTTCCAACCATACTAAACGCGCTTGGCGAGCGGGTGCCGCACGTAATGGGAAAAGCAACCCTTTTCCAATATCACTCATGGAATTTGTCCAAAGCAATTGCTGGCGATTAACCAATATACGTAAAAGCTGTGCACCAATAGGACCTCTTGGCTCAACCAACGTTTGCCCTTGAGAAACATTACCCCCTCTCATTGCAATAAAAAGTCGTATCGCATCATCATCTTCCGGTTGGATGAAATCGGGTTTTTCAGCCAAAAGAGATTGAGGATCCGAAATAGGCACTGCAGATGCAATTTCACCGGTTGGTTTAAAGCGAACCTTGCACATGCCTAAAAATAAACGCCTATCGGATTGATCTGGAGACAAAATGTACAGTAATCGTGATTGCTTTTCTGACGCATTGATTTCCGCTACCAACGGATCATTTGTACCAAATGTCGCATTTCTTAATCGTTGCAACCAAGTTGAAACTGGAGTTGAAACAGCTTGTTGAGCACTTGCAGTTGCTTTTTTTCTCAATATATTTAGAAGTACTGCAGCAACATGTTTGCAGTTTGTATGAACGGGGCAACTACATGTTCCTTGAAAAATCGGTCCTTGAACAGTTGATTTAAGAAAGATATTTTGCTGAAAAATCTGATTATTTCGCTCTTTTACCTGAGAACGAATCAAATTTGCAGCAAGTTGAACCTGTTTGACATAATCCTGCTTTACATATTCAAAAGCAGCTTTATATGTAAGCTCGTCAAACTGTTTACGAATATCTTCCTGTGTAAAATTCATATTACCGTTTCTTTATTTATCGACAACATTTTTTTAGACGGAAATTACATTATCGAACATAAATAATAAAAAAGGGGAATTTTTATTTTCTTTTGGGGTCTTTTAACAACATCATACTTAAATCAATAAAAGCTTTTTTTAGACTGGTAAATTCTTTTGAATTTTGTATCATGTCGAGTTTTCATTTTTTATTACGTTTTTCATGCTGCCATCTATCGAACAACGAATTGCAAATATATTAACCGTTCCAGTAAAACGCGTTGAAGCTGCTGTGCATCTTTTAAATGAAGGAGCAACCATTCCTTTCATTGCCAGATATCGTAAAGAAGTCACAGGAGGACTGGATGACACCCAACTTCGCTTACTAGAAGAAAAACTGTTTTATCTGAGAGAACTTGAAAGTCGTCGTGAGGTCATTTTGCGAAGCATTGAAGAACAAGGAAAAATGACGGCAGAACTCAAACGATCTATCTTGACTGCTGAAGATAAAACAACATTAGAAGACCTCTATTTACCCTATCGCCCGAAACGTAGAACCAAAGCTCAACTAGCTATAGAAGCCGGACTTTTGTCATTGGCAGACGCACTTCTTTCCAATCCTTTATTGGTTCCTGAAAAAGAAGCAGAAAAATATCTGTGCGCTCCTTTTTCAACTGACAATGGTGATAATCCTGGTGTTGCTGATGTCACTGCGGCACTGGATGGTGCCAGACAAATCTTGATGGATCGTTTTTCTGAAGACGCTCAACTTTTACAAGAATTACGTACCTATTTACAAGAACATGGTGTTCTTGATTCTCGTGTGATTGAAGGAAAAGAAGAGGAAGGTATTCGATTTTCTGATTATTATGATTACGTTGAATCACTTTCTACCATTCCCTCTCATCGCACCCTCGCACTATTTAGAGGACGTCGTGAAGAAATTTTAACGGTTAAGTTACGTTTGGATTCCGAACCAGACAGACCTAAATGGGATGCCCCTTTCAATTTCTGTGAAAAACAAATTGCCCAACGCTTTAACATTGCCAACCAAAATCGTCCTGCTGATCGTTGGCTCATGGATACCGTAAGATGGTCCTGGCGCGTAAAAATTTTTACTCATTTGGAAACCAATCTTATGAATGCTTTACGAGAAAAAGCAGAAGAAGATGCCATTCACATTTTTTCTCAAAACGTAAAGGAATTATTACTCGCTTCCCCTGCCGGTCCTCGAGTCACAATGGGATTAGATCCCGGTTTACGAACAGGCGTTAAAGTTGCTGTAGTTGATGTAACCGGTAAGGTATTGGATACTGAAACCGTGTATCCACACCAACCTAAAAATGATTGGAATGGAACGTTAAAAACCCTCTCTGAACTGATAAAAAAACATGATGTCAGTTTAATTTCGATTGGAAATGGAACTGCATCAAGAGAAACCGATAAATTAGCCAAAGAACTCTTACAACAGATATCTAAAAAGTCACTCACCAAAGTAGTTGTATCTGAGGCCGGTGCTTCTGTTTATTCGGCATCTGAATATGCATCACAAGAATTACCTGATTTGGATGTTTCTCTTCGTGGTGCTGTTTCAATTGCAAGACGATTACAAGATCCTCTTGCCGAATTAGTAAAAATTGATCCCAAATCAATCGGAGTGGGACAATACCAGCACGATGTTTCTCAACATGGACTTTCCCGCACATTAAAAGCGGTCGTTGAAGATTGCGTTAATGCTGTTGGTGTGGATGTTAATACCGCATCAGTTCCTCTTTTAGCTAGAGTATCTGGTATTAGCGAAACATTAGCTAAAAACATTGTCGAATATCGCAACAAAAATGGACGATTTTTATCTCGTGCCGATTTAAAGTCTGTTCCTAGAATGGGCGAAAAAACATTTGAACAATCTGCGGGCTTTCTACGTATTCCAAATGGAGACAATCCTTTGGATGCCTCTGCTGTTCATCCTGAATCCTACCCCGTCGTCAGAAAAATCTTGGATGACATTCAAAAAGACATTCGATCTGTTATTGGTGATAAATCTCTACTGGATTCTCTTGACCCTAAAAAATATGCTGATGACAAATTCGGCATTCCCACAGTAACAGATATTCTCAGCGAACTAGAAAAACCGGGAAGAGATCCAAGACCTGCTTTTACTAGTGCTTCATTTAAGGAAGGTATTGAATCTATTACTGATTTAAAACCCGATATGATTTTGGAAGGCGTTGTCACAAACGTAACTGCCTTTGGTGCTTTTGTAGATATTGGTGTACATCAGGATGGGCTTGTTCATATTTCCGCTTTGTCTGATCGTTTCGTTAAAGATCCTCATCAAATTGTCAAAGCAGGACAAATTGTTAAAGTCAAAGTCATGGAAGTTGATATAAAACGTAATCGTATCGCGCTTTCAATGCGATTAACGGATAGCTCTCTTCCAAAAGAAGCGACCGAAACTAAAACGGAAAAAAAAGAAAAACTTTCCAAACCAAAAGAAAAAAATAACAAACCGATTCCACATACAGCTATGGCTGAAGCATTTTCTCAATTAAAAAACAAGCGATAGCGCCATGAGTAAATATTATTTTTAGTTACTCATGAAAAAAACGCCCTGATAACAGGGCGTTTTAGCAATTCACAATATGGCGAACTGATTTTTAACGATCTCTTCTCATATAACGAGCCATATAAATACTTTGACCAATCACAAACACAAACATTAATCCCATACTGCCAAAAAGTTTAAAGCTAACCCATGTAGAAGTTGGAAAACCACCCCAAAAAGCCACATACAGATTAATGATTCCCATCACAATGAAAAACACTATCCACGCATAACAAATGCGTCCCCAAACAAAATCAGGCAAACTAACCTGTTTTTCCATCATGGATCGGACTAGATTTTTGCGGAAAACAACCTTGCTAATAAAAAGAGCAACAGCAAATAACCAATACAAAACGGTAGGTTTCCATTTAATAAATTCTTCACTGGCAAAATAAATCGTTGCTCCACCAAAAACAACAATAATAATCAGTGACATCCAAAGCATTGGTTCGATTTTGCGCCTTCTTAACTTTAAATATACAACCTGAGCTATTGTCGCAAGTATGGCAACCGCTGTTGCTAATAAAATCGGAGCTGATTCTGCTGTAACACCTGCGCTACCCGTAAAGGATGATAAATAACTTTCAGCAACTGCTTGTGCTTTTTCAGGATTTTTTCCTGCCCAGGAAAAAATACAAAAAAAGAAAATCACAGGAAAAAGATCAAAAAGAAATTTCATTTTTATACAGAATTTATTTTTTAAATTTTAAGTCTTTCTTTTATTGGTCTGATGAGAACAAAAAATCTAAACTTAGTCTCAATTTAGCCAATGCCAACAGAAATATCCTAAATCTCAGGCATTTTGCTGTCTGGATATAGTTAAACAGAATAGCTGTTTTTTACCTATCTCTCTTTAGAAAAATTAGAGGAATAATGATACACCAAATAGTTATTGAGATACTTTGCCTAACATTCAATAAATTTAAAGTTGTGATCTGATCTTTTAAATACTAAAAAACACAACCATTATTTAAAGGCGGAAATTAAAAAAATTCGAGTTATACCAGCCGCAAAAAATAAAAATTAGTTCAATTTGATACGACTCAGACAATATGCTTGAAACACTTTATGTGATAGAAAAGGAGAATGACGTGTATAACAACTATTATAGTATTTTGCAGTTAGTGTCATATTTTTATATGACATATTCCTATTTAAACAAGTACTACAATTTGGTATCATAAAAACATGAAACGAAAACATCAAATTACACTCAAAAAAATATATAGCAGACCTATAAACGGAAGTATTAAGTGGGTTGATGTTGAATCGTTACTGGAATCTCTTGGTGCGACAATTGAAGAGCGAGAAGGTTCTCGGGTTGGTGTTATCTTGTTCGGTGATGTTAAAGTTTTCCATCGACCTCACCCAAGTCCTGATACAGATAAAGGTGCTATAGCATCTATCAGAAAATGGCTTGAAAAAAATGGAGTAAAACCATGAATAACATAATGACAATTGATGGGCAAAAGGCACTTATCAACTACGATCCTGAGATTGAAATGTTTCGAGGAGAATTTCTTAATTTATCTGGTGGTGCTGATTTTTATGCTTCAGATATTGAAGGATTAAAACGGGAAGGAAGTTTGTCTCTTAAAGTATATCTGGAAATGTGCAGAGAAAAAGATATCAATCCATATAAATCATATTCTGGACGATTTAATGTTCGCATTACCCCAAATTTACATGAAGCTGCTGTATGCAAAGCGGCTTCCATGGGCAAAAGCTTAAATGATGTAATTATCGAAGCAGTAACAGCTTATACCAATTGTAACTAATTAGCTTAGTTTGATGCTGCTCAGACAATAGAATTCTTATGCTTATCTCCAGACAATATGCATAAACACTTTATGCGATAAAAAAGCACAATGATACGAATTAACAATCAGTTTCGTATTTATTTCCAGTTTGAAAGTAGAAATGTTTACGATGTTGAAATTGTCGATTACCCTTAAATAAGAAGAAAAATTATGCCTATCCAAAACGGTATGAGACCAATTCATTCTGGTGAAATTTTACGTGAAGACTTTCTTGTTCCTCTTTGTATGAGTGTCAATACACTAGCTATGGCTCTGACAGTGCCTGCCACACGCATTCATGAAATTGTAAAAGAAAAACGTGCAATTACTGCTGATACTGCAGAAAGACTGGCTCATTACTTTGGTGGAGATAAGGATTCCCAAAAATCGGATATTGCATATGCAAAGAAAATGATTAAAGAAATGAAAGAGAGTGGCTAAATGTCAAAAATAGAATTAACGCCGTGGGATTCAACCAAATATCTTAAAACAGAAGAAGATATGGCTCTTTATCTTGCTGCCAGTCTTGAAGACGATCCAGGAGATGGTAGTCTTATTCGTTTAGTTCTCGGTGATATTGCAAGGGCAAGAGGCATGACCAAGCTGTCCCGTGAGACAGGTTTGTCTAGAGAAAATCTGTATAAGTCGCTTTCCAAAGACGGAAATCCCGAATTTTCAACAATCATGAAAGTCATTCATGCGCTTGGCCTAAAACTGATCCTGTCCCCAGCCTAGCTTCAATCAAATTTAAAATGACGTTTTTTATTAAAAATGGGGCAATTTTATTTTGCTGTTGACACTATAATGATTTTATATCCCTCCGTGTTGCTTCGGTGACCGGATGCGAAGCCCCATATAGGGGCTTCAGCTTATTTGGAGCATTGTTTAAGAAATTATGAGTACCTATCTCACTATTGACAAACAACTTTTAAAAGTATGCTACAAACTTAGTACAAAACAGCTTTTTTCAACAACAAATCAACCTTGACATATTGATTTACAAATCAAAAACCGCAACAGATTCAACGTGCGACGTATGCGGGAACATATTGACCACACCTGCTGCTCTTAATACATATCCCCCCTCATTAACCAAAACACCCGCATCACGTGCCAATGTTGCCGGATTACACGAAACATAAACAATTCGTTTCGGTTTGAATTGGGCGTTGTCTCCTGTCAAACCAGCAATAGTTTGACAGACCGCATAAGCACCATCGCGAGGCGGATCAAGAAGCAGTCGATCAAATTTTCCTAAAGAAACCCATTCACTTTCTGTCATCTCAAAAAGGTTTCTCGTATAAAACTCTGTTTTCTCTGCTACACCATTTAATATAGCTGCTGATTTCGCACGTTCAGTTAAAGTACTACTACCTTCCATACCAACAACTTCTCTCGCATATCGAGCTATCGGTAAGGTAAAGTTACCTAATCCACAGAACAAATCGCCAACCCGATCATCTTCCTGTATATCAAGTAAACGTACAGCTCTTGAAACCAGTACCTGATTGATGTGGTAATTAACTTGTGTAAAGTCAGATGGCTTAAATGGCATGACAACATTAAACTCCGGTAATGCATATTGAAGTTCTTTTGTTGTTGGATAAAACAGGGTTACGGTATCTGGGCCCTTGGTTTGAAGCCACCACTGCACCTGATATTGATCTGCAAAAGATTTCAGGCGACTTTCATCTTCTGCAGATAAAGGCGCCATAATGCGCAGTACCATAGCAACTACTTTTTGCCCGCCATTTTCCCCAATAGCCAGCTCAATTTGAGGCACTTTATCGTAAATGGATAAAGAACCGATCATTTGTCGCAAAGGAATCAGTAGATCCGATACCATTTTCGGTAAAACAGCACAACTTGTCATATCTGCAACAAATCGTGATTTGCGTTCATGAAAACCGACTAAAATGCCTCCTTTTTTGGGAACATAATTAACAGATAGTCGGGCACGATAACGATATCCCCAAAATGGACCATAAACGGGTCTTAATAAACGCTCTGGACGCGTCCTCCCGATATGCCATAAGTTGTCTTCTAAAATTCGCTGTTTGACAGCAACTTGTGCAGACGGCTCCAAATGCTGCATGGAGCATCCACCACAAACACCAAAATGCGGACAGCGTGGTTTGGCACGCATAGAAGATTCATTAAAAAGAGTCACAACTCTAGCAATTTCCCAGCTTTTCTTTTTCCGCCAGGACTCAAATTGCACTCGCTCACCTGGAAGCGCACCCTCTACAAAAATGACTTTTCCGGCTGTTTCATCTTCATTCTTCAGATGTCCAACACCCCGACCCTCGGCATCAAGCGATTCAATATCAATTACATTCGAATTCATACAATAGAAACACCAGATGACACTTGTCATCTGGTGCTAAAAAAGAGTTAAAGATTATTTTTGTGGTAAATAACTTTGCGGATCAACTGGTCTGCCCTGATATCTCACTTCAAAATGCAACTTCACAGCGTCAGTTCCGCTGCTTCCCATTTCCGCAACAGCATCTCCACGCGAAACACCACTTCCTTGAGAAACTAAATTTTTACTATTATGCGCATAAGCCGTCAATAAATCATCACTATGTTTGACGATGACCAAATTCCCATAACCACTCATCGTGCCTGAATAAATAACACGACCATCAGCTGCTGCATAAATTTTTTGTCCCTGTGTTCCTGCAATATCGATACCTTTGGATTGCCCCTCTACAAAAACTTTCTGTATTTTTCCATTTGTTGGCCAAGCCCAAACAATACCGTTAACCTCACGAGTTGCATCAGAAATGCTGTCATCAGTTACCGCATTGTCGGAAATCGGTTGCACATCTCTTTGATCATCCGTCACACTCTCTGTTTGTACTACAGCAGTTTCTGTTCCTGGAGGAACAACACGCAATATCTGCCCTTCATTAATGGCATTGGCATTTTCCAGATTATTCCAGGAAACCAAGTCTGCCACACTATGTCCATACGTACGGGAAATACGATAAAGTGTGTCGCCTTTCGCTACCGCATAGTATCCCGGTCCTGCCTGTTGCATACTTCTTGAACCGATGGAGAGATCATCAATTGGTGCCTGTTTTTCAGATGTACTACAAGCAGCCAACCCAATACAAACTGAAACCAATAAAGGATAAGCGAATCTTTTCATAATCGTTATTCCAATAAAAATAATTCCGTCTTAATCAAATTACGCCCTGACATAAAGGAACAAAATGACATTCCTCTAGGATAACAGATTGCCACTGCCTTTCACCAGTCCGTTTTGTTAACTGTAAGCTTTGTCTTTCATTTCCAACAGGTGCTATCAAATAACCACCTATCGTTAATTGAGTAAAAAGTGTTTCTGGAACCTTTAATCCTGCTGCTGCAATAATAATGGCATCAAATGGTGCCGCTTGAGGCAAACCCAACATTCCATCCCCATATTGGAGTCGCAAGTTGGGAATACGTAATTGGCGTAAATTATTTTTAGCCAACTCATGTAATGCCCTAATTCTTTCAATGGAATAAACCTCATCAGCCACTTGTGACAAAACCGCTGCCTGATAACCACAACCAGTCCCAATTTCCAATACTTTTGCTAATTTTTTGTCCCCAACATCAACCCGAACGGCTTCAATCATTTTTGCGACAACATATGGACGGGAAATTGTCTGCTGATGTCCAATAGGTAATGCTGTATCAACATAAGCCTGCTCAGAAAATCCGGTAGCCACAAAAAGATGTCTGGGTATATGACATAACGCAGAAAGAACCATGGTATCTCTAACACCCTGTGCTGCTATTTTCTCGGCCATAGCAACAGCAGCGCGTATTGGCATGAATCCACTTTTTTTATTGGAAACAGGTATTGTTCTAGGAAAATTCGTCGTCGGATTTTTTTCTGTATTTCGAGAAAAACGATCTGGTAAAGAATAAGAAGTTGTAGTACGTGAAGCAATTTCCTTTAAACGATAATCGGCATCTGACAATGGCTTTTTCTGTGACTTTCCCATCACACTTGATAAAGGTAAAGGAAATTTTCTTTGCGCCTCACTCATGTTAAAACTTTCTGGAGATCATCCATCAGTCGTTCTTCAGTCCATTCAAACTTCAGTGGCGTAACCGAAACATGTCCATTTCTGACAGCGTAAAAATCCGTTCCCTTGCCACCATCACGTGTTGCCCCAGTTGGGCCAATCCAAAACATTTCTTTTCCGAACGGATCGATTGTTTTTATCACGCCTTCTGAATGATGTCTTCTACCCAAACGCGTTGCCAACGGAGCTTTTAACTCTTCGTACGGTAAATTAGGAATATTGACGTTTAACAAAAAAGGCTTAGATAAAGAAGAGTAACAAGAGATCACAATATCACGTGCTACTTTCGCAGCACTTTCCAACTCCTTCCAACCTCTTTCGACTTGAGAAAATGCAATAGCTGGAATATCAAAAAGAAACCCTTCCATCGCAGCGGCCACTGTACCAGAATATAAGGTATCTTCCCCCATATTGGCACCATGATTAATACCTGCCACTACCAAATCAGGTTTCCATGGCAAAACACCTGTCAAAGCGATATGAATACAATCAGAAGGTGTTCCTGTTGAATAATAAAACCCATTTTCTGCCTGATACACAGAAATCGGTTTTTCAAGAGTTAAGGAATTGGACGCACCAGAACGATTGCTATCAGGAGCAAAAACCGCTATTTCCGCAATAGGAGCAAGAGCGCGAGCCAGTGCATTGATGCCTGGAGCCAGATATCCGTCATCATTACCTATTAGAATACGCATATCCCACCTTTTATAGTTACATTGCTTTTATACAAAACACCCTGAAAGTATTTTGTATAAAAGCATTCAAGCATTCCGTTACTGGAATGTTAAAAGGTTTTTAATTTCTTCAAGCTCAGAGCGCAGCATAGCCAAATTAACGCCTGCAACAACTTCTGTTCTTTTTTCTGTTGAATCTGCCGTTCCTTCAAACTCAGCCTGATCATGAGGCTCATCCAGACGATTTCTTGCTCCACTAATTGTAAAGCGTTGTTCGTACAAGAGCTCACGAATACGACGGATCAATAAAACTTCATGATGCTGATAATAGCGACGATTCCCTCTTCTTTTAACCGGTTTTAGCTGGTTAAATTCCTGTTCCCAATACCGAAGCACATGAGGTTTTACACCACACAGTTCACTCACTTCACCAATAGTGAAATAACGTTTTGCCGGTATGGAAGGCAACGTATTTTCTTGAAGTTTATTGATCTGCTCTGTCATGAAATAAAAAACTATTTAGTCGAGTTTGAATCAACAGTATCTTTTAATTTTTGGCTCGCATGAAATGAAACTACACGACGTGCCGTAATGGGTATTTCAACACCGGTTCTTGGATTGCGTCCTGGACGCTCAGGTTTGGTTCTTAATGTGAAATTACCAAATCCTGACAATTTTACTTCTTCTCCACGCTCTAAGGACTCCACAATATGTCCAAAAAAAGCGTATACCATTTCTTTTGCTTCACGTTTATTTAAACCTACTTGCTCATAAAGAGCTTCAGCAATTTCTGCTTTTGTTAATGTCTTAGACGTACCAGATAAACTATCCATATATGTTTCTTCTTGTTCAACTAAAGCTTTATTCATATTATTAATTTGAATAGTCAGCGTTAATAGTGAATTATTCTATTTATTCAATAAGCAATCAAGCTCTTAAACGAGCACCCACTTTGGTTTCTGCCGCTAAAACCAATGCTTTTACTGCGGCATCCACAGTTTCATCTTGCAATGTTGACTGATTATCTTGTAAGGTGAAACGGAAAGCTAAACTTTTCTCGTTTTCTCCCAGACCTTTTCCACGATAATCATCGAATAAAACGACCGATTGCATGATAGCACATTGAGGATTATTCCGACGCTCCGTTTCAAATACCTCCATTAACTCTGCTACAGGAACAGATTGTGAGACCAAAAGTGCAACATCTCGCATGACTGGAGGGAAACGTGAAATTCCTTCATAAGAAGGCATGGTGTTTTCTTGTAAAGCTTCCAAAGTTACTTCAAAAAGAACCGGCGCATGTGGCAATTCATACTTCTGTTGCCATAACGGATGCAATTCCCCTAATATGCCAACCACTTTTCCTTCAAGCAATACATGAGCACAACGTCCCGGATGAAACGCTGGATGCGTTGCTTTTTCAAATGAAAATACTTTAGGAAAATAAAGGGCTTCCAAATCCGCTTTTATATCAAAGAAATCGACATAACGTGTTGGTTGCCCCCATTGTTCTTCTACAACAGGTCCATAAGCAACAGCACCTAGATATTTAGGTTGATCGTAACCTGCAACCGTTTTTTCACCATCAACCTGATTAGGGTTTTTATGGAATACGGATGCAATTTCAAACATGCGAACACGATTCGCACGACGATTTAAGTTATATCGAACATTCGCAATCAATGAGCCGATTAACGTTGATCGCATAACACTCATCTGACTTGAAATTGGATTTAACAATCGAATTGGATCTTCATTCGCAGCAAAGTCTTTTTCCCAGTCTTCTTCTACAAAACTGTAATTAACCGCTTCCTGATAATCCATGTCAGCCATTTGACGACGAATATCATGTACTGAACGTGTTCCTTCCGACAAAATTCTCATGACATTTGGCGCAACAGGAGGTAACGCTGGAATATTGTCATAGCCATAAACGCGAGCAACTTCCTCGATCAAATCTTCTTCGATATTAATATCAAAACGATATGAAGGAGGTGTTACAACAAAAACACCTGGTTCTTGCTTAAAGGAAAATCCCAAACGGCTAAAAATATCCGCTATTTGCTCATCATTAAATGGAACACCAATCACTTTTTGTGCTCTTGCTGTTCTCATGCTAACAGGATCTCGTGATGGCAAATTAATGATATTGTCATCAACAGGACCAATTTCCGTTTTACCCTCGACACGGCAAATCTCTAAAACTAAAGCGGTAATTCTTTCTATTGTGCGAATAGTCCCTTCAAAATCGACTCCTCTTTCAAAACGGTGTGCCGCATCAGTTGAGAAATTGAAATAACGGGTACGACCTTGAATCGCTTCTGGCCACCAGAAAGCCGCTTCAATAAAGATATTTTGCGTATCGAGTGAAATGGAAGAACGATCACCACCCATAATGCCTGCAAGAGATTCGATGCCATTGTCATCAGCAATAACACCAACCCAATCATTTACCTCTACAGTACTTTCATTTAATAAGGCGACTTTTTCTCCAGGCTTACCCCAACGGACATTCAATCCACCATGAACTTTATCCAAATCATAAATGTGATTCGGTTGTCCCAGTTCAAGCATGACGTAATTGGAAATATCTACCAAAACAGAAACAGGTCGTTGTCCACTACGCATCAATCGTTGTTTCATCCAATCCGGAGTTTCTGCCCGGGCATTAATATTTCTGATGATCCTGCCACTAAATCTGCCACAAAGATCTGGCGCATCAATTTTGACCGGTAATGTTTCTGCCATTGTTGCTGCGACAGGTGAAATATCTGGCGTAACAAGCGGAACATTTTTCAAAGCAGAAACTTCTCTTGCCACACCCAATACAGAAAGACAGTCCGCTCTATTTGGAGTCAATTTAATAGTGTAGACGGTATCATCCAAATCCAGATAGTCACGCACATTTTGACCAACAGGTACACCTTGCGGCAAATCCATTATGCCGGAATGCTCTTCTGAGAGTTTTAATTCACGCTCAGAACACAACATACCTTGAGATTCTACCCCTCTTAATTTACCCTTCTTGATAGCAAATGGCTTACCATCTTCTCCAGGCGGCAAACTTGCTCCAATCAAAGCGCAAGCCGTTGTCATCCCTGCGTATACATTAGGAGCACCACATACAATATTTAATATGCTGCCTGTACCTGCATCAACTTTGCAAACTGACAGTCGATCTGCATTAGGATGCTTTTCCACTTCCAAAACTTTTGCAACAACTACTTGCGAAAAAGGAGGAGCAACTTGATCAACTTCTTCTACTTCCAAACCAGACATTGTTAACAGTTGGGCCAAATCCTCTGTACTCATGTCCGGATTTGCCATTGTTCGCAGCCATCTTTCAGAAATTTGCATAACACGCCTTCAGCAACAAAATTGCATTTTCTTTTTAAAAAGAAGCAACAAAAATCATTAATTAAATTGTTTTAAAAACCGGAGATCGCCTTCAAAGAAAAGACGTAAATCATTAATACCGTAACGAAGCATGGTCAATCGTTCCAAACCTGAACCAAATGCAAAGCCTACATTTTTTTCCGGATCAATTCCCATATTACGAAGCACCACTGGATGAACTTGTCCTGCCCCGCAAACTTCAAGCCAACGCCCTTTTAATGGACCGCTTCCGAAAGCGATATCGACTTCCGCAGAAGGCTCTGTAAATGGGAAATAAGATGGACGAAAACGAATAGCGACATCATCGGTTTCAAAAAATTCCCGAACGAAATTAAGATAAACCCCTTTTAAATCTGCAAAACTGATCGCCTCATCAATCCAAAGACCTTCTACCTGATGAAACATTGGAGAGTGCGTCGCATCGCTATCAACCCGATAAGTTCTTCCAGGCGCAATGACTTTTACCGGCAACTTTCTTGAAGACGCATAACGTACCTGCATAGGACTGGTATGCGTACGCAACAGAAGCAATTTGCCGTCTTTATCTTTTCCGTCAATATAAAAAGTATCCTGCATAGAACGTGCAGGATGATTTTCCGGATTATTGAGTGATGTAAAGTTGGTCCAGTCATTTTCAATCTCAGGACCTTCAGCCACATCAAAACCGATTGACCCAAAAATTTTCTCTATTCGTTCCCATGTTTTCATTACCGGATGAATACCACCCCGTTTGCGACCACGTCCTGGTAACGTTACATCAATTGATTCTGAATTTAATCGTTGCTCCAACTGCGCCATCGCCAATGCTTGACGACGAGCAATAAGTGCACCTTCAATTTGAGATTTTGCCGCATTAATAACAGCACCACGTGCTTTACGTTCTTCCGGTGCTATCTTACCAAGCTGTTTCATTTGCTCGGTAATCAAGCCTGTTTTCCCCAAATATTTCGCTTTAACATTTTCCAATGTTGCCGCATCAGAAGCAGCCAAAAAATCATTTTCTGCTTGGGTAACTAATTGATCTAACGAATCCATATCTCGTTTTCCTGTCTTGTGCCTAAAGGGCATTTCCAGCAAACTCAAAAGAAAAAACGGGACAGGAATAGGTCCTGCCCCGCATAGCAATACAGCACAATACAGCTGTGTGACAATTACGCAGCGATGGCAGATCTCACGCGATCGACAATCGCTGAAAACGCTAATTTATCAGCTACAGCCATATCAGCAAGTACTTTGCGATCCAGTTCAATTGCCGCTTTTTTCAAGCCGTTGATAAACACGCTATAAGTCATACCATGTTCACGTACTGCTGCATTGATACGTGCAATCCACAAAGCACGAAATACTCTTTTCTTAGCCCGGCGGTCACGATAAGCATATTGGCCTGCTTTCATAACAGCTTGCTTAGCTACGCGATAAACCTTACTTCTGCGACCGCGATAACCTTTTGCTTGTTCTAGCACCTTTTTATGACGGGCACGTGCTGTCACCCCGCGTTTTACTCTCGACATAAAGCCTCCTTTAAATTCGTTGTGATCAGCCGTTTGGCATCATACGCATAACTGAAGATACATCACTGGTATGTATTTCTGTCATTCCACGTAATTGACGCTTGGTTTTTGGGCTTTTCTTGGTAAGAATGTGGCGTTTATATGCTTGTGCGCATTTTACTGTGCCACCTGGACGAATGCGGAAACGTTTTTTAGCTCCGCTTTTGGTTTTCATTTTTGGCATAGTTCCATTTAGTCCTTTCGGACCACTCCTTTTTTATTTTATGACGACAGGTGGTAATACAACATTACTCTTTGATGCCTGCAATCACTTATTAATAACGGTTACACCGTTAATTCTTCTTCCTGTAAATAACTCACAAAAAGAAAAAATCCTGTTTTATTTCTTTCTTCTTGGGGCCATCACCATTACCATTTGACGACCTTCCATTTTAGGGAACTGCTCTACTTGCCCATGCTCTTCTAAATCGCTTTTGAGACGTTCTAACATCCGCATGCCAATATCTTGGTGAGCCATTTCTCTTCCACGAAAACGAAGCGTAATTTTACACTTATCTCCATCTTCCAAGAAGCGAATGACACTGCGCAGTTTGACATTATAGTCTCCCTCATCTGTGCCCGGGCGAAACTTAATTTCTTTTACAGAAATCACTTTTTGTTTTTGCTTCGCTTCATGCGCTCTCTTTTGTTCCTGATAACGGAACTTTCCATAATCCATTAAGCGCACAACTGGCGGACTTGCATTGGGAGCAATTTCAACAAGATCTGTGTCAAATTCTTCCGAAAGCTTTAATGCTTCTTGAATACTCACAATTCCAATAGCCTCATTGTTTTGTCCAATGACACGTACTTGCTGAGCTGTAATTTCGCCATTAATGCGATGAGATCTATCTGTAGCTATAACCAGTCCCTCACAAAAAATTCATCATCTGTCTGTTCAATTCCATTTCAAATTACTTTTTCGCCGCAATTTCTTCTGTTAATTTTTCAATTAACGCTGAAATGGTCATAACACCAAGATCAGTATTTCCTCTTGCTCGAACAGACACAGTATTGTCATTTTTTTCCTTATCGCCAACAACAAGCAAATAAGGCACGCGATTAGTTGCGTGATCGCGTATTTTATAGGTAATTTTTTCATTGCGCAAATCTGTTTCTACCCTTAAGCCCGCTTTTTTCAAAGTTTCTACAACCTTTTGAGCATAATCCGATTGTCGCTCTGAAATATTTAAAACCATGGCATGAATTGGGGACAACCAAAGTGGCATTGCACCCGCATAGTTTTCAATCAAAATGCCAATGAAGCGCTCTAATGAACCTAAAATAGCGCGATGCAGCATGACTGGTGTTTTACGTGAATTATCCTCGTCAACATATTCCGCACCTAATCTCTCCGGCATGGAAAAATCAACCTGAATCGTACCGCATTGCCACATCCGACCAATGGCATCTTTTAATGTGTATTCAATTTTTGGCCCATAAAATGCGCCTTCGCCTTCAGCGATTTCATACTCGGCACCAATTTTTTCTAATGAAGTAATTAACGCCTGTTCTGCTTTATCCCAGGATGCTTCAGATCCCACTCTTTTCTCTGGGCGCGTTGCAATGCGATAAATGATGTCATTAAAGCCAAAATCTGCATAAACTTTTTTCAGCAATGCTGTAAAGGCAATACATTCATCCAGAATCTGCTCTTCTGTACAGAAAATATGTCCATCATCTTGCGTAAACCCTCTAACGCGCATGACACCATGCAAGGAACCAGATGGTTCATTTCGATGGCATGATCCAAATTCTCCATAACGCAAAGGTAACTCACGATAAGAGTGCAGTGAGGAACGGTAAATCAGTACATGTCCAGGACAATTCATTGGCTTAACCGCATAAGTCCGGTTTTCAGACTCTGTCGTAAACATGTTTTCTTTATAGTTATCCCAGTGACCTGATTTTTCCCATAATGTTCGATCCAAAATTTGAGGCCCTTTGACTTCTTTGTAGCCGTTTTCCTGATACACCTTACGCATGTATTGCTCGACTTGCTGCCAAATAGTCCAACCTTTTGGATGCCAGAAAACCAATCCTGGCGCTTCTTCCTGAAAATGGAACAAATCTAATTGACGACCAACTCTTCTGTGATCGCGTTTTTCTGCCTCTTCCAACATGTGCAAATAAGCTTCCTGCTCATCTTTTTTCGCCCAAGCAGTTCCATACACACGTTGAAGCATTTCATTATTGGAATCTCCTCTCCAGTATGCCCCGGCAAGACGCATCAATTTAAAAACGCGTAATTTGCCATTTGACGGAACATGAGGTCCCCGACATAAATCCGTAAACTTACCACTGGTATAAAGAGATACATCTTCATTTTCCGGAATCGAAGCAATAATCTCAGCTTTATAGTCTTCACCAATGGATTTAAAATAAGCAACAGCCTCATCACGAGGTAAAACCTTGCGAGTGACAACTTCATCCTTTTTAGCAAGCTCAGCCATTTTCTTTTCTATGGCTTGCATATCTTCTGGTGTAAATGGTCGCTTATAAGAAAAGTCGTAATAAAATCCATTTTCGATAACTGGACCAATCGTTACCTGCGCATCTGGAAAAAGTTCTTTTACAGCATATGCCAATAAGTGTGCTGTCGAGTGACGAATGATTTCCAATCCCTCTTCATCACGATCAGTCAAAATAGTTAAGTCAACTGGATTTTGAATGACATAAGAAGTATCAACAAGTTTGCCATCCACCTTTCCCGCAATTGCGGCTTTTGCTAAACCACTGCCAATTGATGCCGCCACATCAGCAACTGTTACAGGCTTATCAAACTGTCTTTGTGAGCCATCAGGAAGCCTTACTGATATCATTTACTTCTCCATATCTGTCAATCAAAAATTGTCTGCCATTATCAAAAAGAAAAAGCCGTGCTAGCACATCGGCTTATTATTGCAAACAAAATATAAATTTATCACAGAAAACAATACCTGCGTAGAGGATAATAAAATCTTTATTCGTCTCTAAGAGATAAAAAGCCGGATGGTATGAACATCCGGCAATAAGGTAAAACTTATTATTATGTTAATTAATAAGAAGGAAGCTCAGCCAAGCCCATTTCAGAAGACAACATTAATTTGACAATATCCATCAAAATTAACATACGATCTTCCAAAGCACCCAAACCAATCAGATTTTCTGTATTCAAAATAGTTCCCATTGGTGGAGCTGGACGAATTTGTTCTGGTGCTAGTGAAATCACATCTGAAACTGAATCAACAACAATACCGACAAAACGATCTTCAATTTCAAGCACAATCACAACAGTCACATTGTCATAAGTTGGCTCACCCAAATTGAACTTGATTCTCATGTCCAAGATCGGAACGATAATGTCACGCCAATTCAGAAAGCCTTTCATAAAATCGGGAGCATTTGCAACCTGAGTACTGATTTCATAACCGCGTATTTCCTGCACGGTTAAAATATCAATCCCGTATTCTTCATTTCCCAATCTAAAAGCAAGGTACTCCCTAGGCAAATCTTTAGCTACAGGCTTGGTATTGGTTTCCGTAGAAGCTACATTCTGTGTCATATTGATCACCTTTTGTCTATCTGCAGGCATCCCTGCCACAGGCAAAATTACTTTGATATGCGAGAAAAGGCCGGGCTTATCCCGGCCTTTCGGCTACCTATTTATTACCCGTTTTAAAACTCTTCCCAATCTTCGTTATCGCTAACGGAAGCCGGCATAACAGAAGCAGCAGGTTTAGCTGGTGCTTTCAATTGTCTTGCAGGAGCAGGAGGTATTGAGCGTTTAATGGTCTGTCTTGGAGGAGGAGCCATATTAGCCGCCATATTTCCAAGATTGAAGTGGCTAACAATTTCAACCAGAACTCTTGCTTGATCTTGCAGACTTTCTGAAGCAGCAGCAGCTTGTTCAACCAATGCCGCGTTTTGTTGAGAAACAGAATCCATTTCGGTAACAGCCTGATTGATCTGTTCAATACCTTGAATCTGTTCTTGTGTCGCCATCGCAATTTCATTACTGATGTCGTTCACGCGACGGATACTTTCACCAATCTCAGCCATAGTTTCACTTGATTGTTGAACCAGTTCGCTACCAACACGTGTTTTAGCAACAGAATCATCAATCAGATCTTTAATTTCTCTTGCTGCGGTTGCACTACGTTGAGCAAGACTTCTAACCTCAGTTGCCACAACAGCAAAACCACGACCTTGCTCACCTGCTCTTGCAGCTTCAACTGCTGCATTCAATGCAAGAATATTGGTTTGGAAAGCAATACCATCAATCACGCTAATAATATCTTCAATCTTATTAGCCGATGCATCAATCGCTGTCATGGTTTCAGCTACACGTGCTGCAGCTTCTTCACCTTTTTGTGCCACTTCAGCTGCTTGAGTAGACAACTGATTAGCTTGTCTTGCGTTGTCACCGTTTTGGCGAACAGTAGAAGTAATTTCTTCCATACTGGAAGCAGTTTCTTCCAGAGAGCTTGCTTGCTCTTCTGTTCTGGATGACAAGTCTTGTGTTCCAGAAGCAATCTCTGATGCAGCAGTCATAATGGTGTCAGCACTTTGACGAATTTGAGAGACAGAATTAAATAATGTTGCCACCATCTCTTTCATTGCACTCATCAATTGACCAACCTCATCGTTGGACTTGACTTCAATTTTTGCTGTCAAGTCACCAGAAGCAATAGCTTCTGCTGCATGAACAGCTTCATTAAGCGGACGAGTAATGCCGACAGTTAAGCGGATTGCAATAATTATTGCTAAAATTACTGCAACAGCAGTTAAACCGCCCATGATATAAAGACCTGATTCGTAAGCTGCAATAACAGTTCCCATAACTTTTCGGGAATCTTCAACTTCATAGTCGCGTGCTTTTGTTACAGTAGCAGAATAATCTTCACCTAGTTTAATGAGCTCTGATCTTGCTCTAGCAACTGCCCCTTCAATATCACCGGATTCTCTTTGCTTGTTTAATTCAGCAACAAGGGCACGATAAGCATTTCGAGCCTTCAAAACATCAGACCACAAACGCTTTTGCTCGTCATTTTGTGGTAATGAAGAAATTATCTCAATACGTTTTTCAATTTCTCTTGTATAACTTGGAGCTTCAGACATCCAACGTTTATTGGTTGCTTGAGTTGAAGCTTCTAACGCAGCAGATGTTACGACGTTGTATCTTTCTGCAAAGTTACCAAACTCCCGCATGTTCCTTTCTTGCCTCAACGCTACATCTCGCAATTGCATAACATCTGAAGCAATCGTTCTGAGCTCAAAAATGCCTACGCAGGCAACAATAATTGATAGAACAATTACTGCCACGAACCCTGAAACTAAGCGTGCACCTATTTTCATGTTTTCCCCACTTTCTATTTAATCAATCAGATCACGATAATCCGATTTCAAATACTAGTAATTCTATTGCACAGACATATCTGACAACCCCATATCTGGAGATGTCATTAATTTTTCAATGTCTACCAAAATAAGCATTCGATCTTCCAATGCTCCAAGACCAATCAGTTTATCCGTATCCATCAATGTTCCCATTGATGGTGCTGCACGAATTTGCTCAGGTGTCAGTGCTATTACATCTGATACTGAATCGACAACAATACCGACGATTCTTTCGCCAATATTAAGAATAATG
>JAZUNA010000025.1:0-14757 GCA_045603905.1 Oxalobacter sp.
AAAATAATTTAATTTTATTTTTGTTTTTTAACAAATCCAGATTTCATTCAAAAAACGTAAAACATCTCTTAGAAAACACTATCTCTTACAAAGTGTTCTGTTATCATGATTCTGTTTTTGAATCTCCTTTAAAAAAATGACGCTTATCGCACTATGGAAGCAAGGTGATTGGTTAATCAAAGGAATCGCGCTTCTGTTACTCATTATGTCCATTACTTCCTGGTACATCATTGTGACCAGATCGATACGCGCATTTCGCTTTAAAAAAATTGCAGACAAAGCTTTTGCTTTCTGGACGTCTTCTAGTATGGAAGAAGGCATTCAAAAACTTGGTCAAGACGGTCAAGACAACCCCTTTTTACATTTAGCCATCGAAGGCAAACAAACAGCAGAACAACACGCAAAACAAGAAGATTCCCTAAAATACCGTATTTCCTTGCCTGACTTGTTAACGGAAAGTTTAAGAGGTGTTATCGATGAGAGTACCTTGCGATTGCAAAGCGGTTTATCTATTCTGGCTTCCATCGGATCTACCTCCCCTTTTATCGGTTTGTTAGGCACAGTTTGGGGGATTTATCATGCGCTGATTAACATTGGTGCTTCAGGACAGGCACATATAGATAAAATCGCAGGACCAGTTGGTGAAGCACTTATCATGACAGCACTGGGATTAGCTGTGGCCATTCCTGCTGTACTAGGATATAACGCCTTAGTCAGAATCAACCGTCATGCAATTAGCAAAATGAATCGTTTTGCACGCCAATTACACGCATACTTTTTAATTGGCACAGCTACGCCAGAATCTAATAAGTCAGGTATCTGAACTGTTAAGGAACTCAAATGGCTTTCGGTGGAGGTTTAGATAACGATGAAGAAGTGATGAAAGAAATTAATGTCACGCCACTCGTTGACGTTATGTTGGTTCTTTTGATTATCTTCATTCTGACCATACCGGTTTTAACTCATACAGTTGAATTAAATTTACCCGAAGTATCTTCTCAACCAAGTCAAACTTCTCAAGAAAACATTATTACGATCGCTATTGCAAGAAATGGAAGCATTTCATGGAACAATGAAACCCTGTCCGAAGATGAACTGACATTACGTTTTCATGCACTCCTCCAACAAGAAAACCCGCCAGAAATTCAAATTCGAGGTGATCAATACACGGATTATGGTAATGTCGTCAAAATTATGGCCTTGGCACAAGAATCCGGTATTAAAAAACTGGGATTTATTACAAAACCGGATGCATATCCTGAAAATTAATTGGATTGTTCAATTACATCCATCGCCAAACACAAATCTATCCATGCCTGCTTTTTAGCCATTGGTGTTCTTAATAAATATGCAGGATGATAAGTGACGATCAGAGGAGTTTTTCTATCTGCAATTGATAAATAATGGACTTTTCCACGCAAAGAACCCATACCGACATCATCACCTATATTTAAAAGCCCTGCGGCAGCAGTTCTACCTAATGCAACGATAATTTTGGGTTTAATCTGTCTGATCTGCCAATCCAGATAAGGCATGCATTTTGAAGACTCTTCACGTGTAGGAGGTCTATCCTTTTTATTCCCGTCACTAGCACGACATTTAACTATATTGGCAATATAAACTTTTTCGCCACGTTTCATGCCAAACGCAGCCATCATATTATCTAGCAACTTACCCGATGGACCGACAAACGGTTCGCCTTGCTGATCCTCATAATAGCCAGGACCTTCACCGATAAAAAGCCAATCTGCATTTGGATCGCCAATTCCTGGTACAGCATGTGTTCTTGTTTTGCACAACTCACAACGATCGCAGTTTTTGATTGATTCAATCAATTCTTCCCAATTAGCATAATTTGCCTTGGAATCCATGATCAAATTAACAGATGTTCCTTTGGGTGTAACAATAGTAGATGCATACTCAACAGTTGCTGCTTTTGACTCAGATAAACTTTCTTCTTTCAAAAAATGATCTGTCGCTACGACTTCATTTTTTTCCGTTTCATCTCCATTCGAACGCAAGAACCACTCTGGGCCAAGTCCCATTTCTTCAAAAATACGCGCTCTGGTTCGAAGAGAATTCACAACATCTTCCTCATTACAATCGCATCTTCACGTGTACCGTCTGGATTTATATAATAATTTTTTCGAATTCCAATTTGCTCAAAACCGTATTTAACATACATATTATACGGACCCGTATTGGACGGAAGAACTTCCAAAAGCATTGATACCATGCCATGTTCACGAGCAGTTTGAAGTACTCTATCCATAAGCATACGACCATACCCTTTTCCATGCAAAGAAGACTTTAAAGCAATCTTAAGAAGATGGGCTTCATCAATTGATGTCATTAACATAAAGTAGCCCGCTATTTTTCTGCTTTCTTCTTCACACAAAACCCAACAGTTATAACCTTGAGCAACTGTATTTACAATCCCCATCTCAGACCATGGAGAAGGAAATACATCCGTTTCTATTGCATGCACTTCAGGTGCATCGGCTCCAACCATTTGCCTAAAAAACATGGGAACTTTCGGTTCACTCAATAAATTTGCTGTTTCCTCATAAAGAGCAATCTCTTTTTTTATCATGCCTTACCTACTTTCATGGTACGTCGTTCTTCTGTCGTATAGGCAACCTTATTTCGCAAATAAAGAGGCTGTGCATCATACGCTGTTATCGTTTCACCATTTTGATAAGCTTTTAGAGCCAAGTCAGCAACAGCTTCGCTATGAGGATAGATATCTGGATAATTCGTTAAAACAGGCAAATTAACAAAGTCATTTACATAAGCAGTAAAACCGTTTCCACAGATGTCTGGTAGATCGATAGGAATAACATCTGCAGGAGAACTAATGCGTGGTTCAATTAAAGTGCGCCAAACACCATTTTCATTTTTATACTGCGCCCAATATACCTCTTTCATACGGGCATCTAAAATGGAAAGCACATTGGTTGCGTTATTCTGTTTGAAACACATTTGTGCCATCGCTGCCAAACTCACAACTGGTACAAGCGGTAAATCTGCACCATATCCCAATCCTTGAGCAACACCACAGGCTGTTCTAACACCTGTAAAAGACCCAGGACCACATCCAAAGGCAATAGCATCACAATCAGCAAGACGAATCGAGGCTTCTGCTAACAGGGCTTCTACCATCGGTAAAATGGACTGAGAATGAGTTGACATTCCCGAACTGCTACGTGTCGCTATCTCTCCGTTCTTTAACATGAGTGAAACGGATGCAATGTCAGATGAAGTATCAAATGCAATTATTGTCGGCATAAGTTTATTTTACCTCGTGAAAGAACCGAAAAGATAATGACCTAACAATGAAGCAACATATTTTAGAGGAGCTCATAATTAAAAAACAGCTTTTGCTCAAAATACACAAAAGCTGTTTTTATACTCAAACAATCCAGAATCGCTGAATTCAAAATTTTAATTTTCGCCGTATGGATTGAATTTCTTCTTAAATTCGCGCCAGCTATTTTCTCTTCCCTTTACTAAACGAGGAATTTCAGCACATGGACAACGATCCATGACTACTTTTAAGCCTGCATCAGATGCTTTTTGAGCCGCTTCTTCATTAATAATGCCAAATTGCATCCATAAAACTTTGGCTCCAATGGCAATCGCATCTTCTGCAATAGGAGGAATATCTTCAGAAGGACGAAAACATTCAACCATGTCCACTTTCTCAGGAATGTCTTTTAAACTCGCATAACACTTTTCTCCCAATATTTCTTCATATCGGGGATTAACAGGAATAATACGATACCCCTCTTCCTGCATAAAAGCAGGTACATAATTCTTAGCACCTGAATTAGGTGAACAACCAACAACAGCAACTGTTTTGATCGTTTCAAAAATTTCCCGAATACCATCATCATCTTCGATTATCATTGATATCCCCTTTTACACCATCAAGGCTTACTTTCACTTTTCAGAAAAAACCGTTTAGCACAAATATCAAATCCAAACTGTTTCTTTCCCTACCCTTTCTACACTTTGAAATGCTAATTTTGTAGCAGGTCGATTGATATCTTTTATACCATCAAAACCTGGTGCAATCATGAAACAAATAATATATGGTTTCATTTTGCACCTTTTTTATATAGACGAGGCTTTTTAATACTGTCTTTTTTAATATAAAAAACGTTTTAAATCATAGTATTAAAAAACAATAAAAATCCAGTATAATCTTTTCCCTTTTAATTATGTCATTATTTTTATGTCATTGCTTACCTTGAAACAATCAGAGTACGCTGAAATACTGCACTCTATAGACAATGATACGTGGCTATTCGTTTGCTTTTGTGCCAATTGGTGTAACTCTTGCCGAGAATATCTTCCTCAATTAAAAGAATTAGCCAATTCTCGCCAAGATGTTCGTTTTATCTGGGTAGATATTGAAGATCATCCTGAAATGTTAGGAGACTGGGATATTGATAAGTTTCCGACTATCCTAATCCAAAATGGAGATACCGTTGCGTTTTATAGTTGTATCCATCCAGATGCAAAACTCGCCGATCGTATTTTGCAAAGCATGATGGATACCCCAATTGAAACTTTTATTCAAAAAATACAAAATGACGAAGAACATCAGCAATGGCAAACAAATTGTAATTTTAAAATTTTGCTAAAAAATGGTTTAAATTCCATTAATTGACACCATCTTCACTCATTTTTATCTTTTTTTAAAATAGATCTATATCCAAATTTCACGATAAAATGCAAGGTAAATAAAATACTATTTACCTTTAAAGCAACATCCTAACTTTTTGCACTTCAATAGGTAGCTATGAAAAAGTATGACGTAATCGTTATTGGACTTGGACCAGCTGGTATGGCTGCCGCAAATATGGCCATAGAAATGGGTTTGAAAGTACTCGCTATTGAAAGTCGTCAAATTGGAAAAGATTGCTTTGAAAATCAAAGTACTACCCAGCAATCCCTGTTAGCAATTTGTGATGAAAATCCTATGCTAACCGAATCATTAGCCCGCATAAATGCTGATATTTATCACATCCGCGAAAACAAGCTGACATCGGTACAGGAAAAAGCCGATGTCATTTTAGGGCAAGGTTTTGCCTCTTTTGTCAATCAAGATACGGTTCGAGTTGGAGATAAAGAATATTCCGGAAAATACATTTTTATTGCAACGGGAACACATCCATACATCCCCCCTATTCAAGGTCTGGATAAAATCGATTATCTAACCAGTGAAAATCTTTTTCAGTTAAATAAAATTCCGAAAAGTATGACTTTTATTGGTGCGGGAACCATCGGGTGTGAAATGTCTCAAGCTTTCGCTAAAATGGGTTGCAAATGTACCATCGTACAAGATCAATCCTATCTTATCCCTACCGGAGAAAAAGAAGCAGGAGAAATGCTTCAAAAAAGTTGTGAAGAAATGGGAATTACTATTCACAATTCCTCTTTCATTACACATATCAATCAACAAAAAGATGGTCTTATCGTTGTTCATACTCGAGATGGATTACAAATCCAATCAGAAAAACTCATGATTTCTGCTGGACGCTATTATGATTTTTCATCACTCAACTTGGAAGCTGCCGATGTTCAATACAACAGAAAAGGCATCCTAGTCGATGATTATTTGAGAACAACCAATAAACAGATTTACGCCATTGGTGACTGCAACGGATCTTATTTACTGTCTAAGGCAGCTATGCATCAAGGCATACTCGCTGTTATGAATACAACTTTTTCTTCGTCTGTGAAGAAAAAATATCTGAAATACCCTGTGCCTTGGACAGTTTTTACAGAACCCCAAATATCGCATGTTGGAAAAACTTCCAAAGAATTAGACACTGACAGTATCGAATATGAAGTTTTAGAAACAACATATGAAATCGATACGTATGACCAAAAATCGACTGGTCACGTTTGGGTTTTTTGCTCGTCTACTGGACAAATTTATGGGGTCAGTATCGTTGGTGCGAATTCCAAGGAAATGATTGATGAATGGGCTTCAGCTATGCAACATGAAATTAACTTCACTGATTTGGTTTCTATCATGCACTCCTTCCCGGAAATGAGCCTATTAAGCAACCATTTCAACAAAACTGAAATCGTAGATAAAAACCGCTCGAAATTTATCAAAAAACTAGGACGTTTTTTCTTCTGAATCGGATGTGGATATTTCCCGTCTCCACACAACCGGTTTGTCCAATTTCTTGCCCATCTCATCCAAATAAGCTTCATGCAAAGCTTCTTCTTCAGGTGTCGCTTTGCGTACAACCAGGTTTAAAGATGCAGTTTTAATCGATTGCTTTAGCAACTCATCAGGATCTGCGAACAAGCTGATGTTTAAATCATTTTGTCCCCGAGTCATGGCAAGATAAACATCAGCCAATAAATCCACGTCAATTAATGCACCATGCAAGGTACGATGACTGTTATTGATTTCGTAACGTTCGCATAAAGCATCTAAACTGTTTCGCCTGCCCGGAAAAAAGTCTCTTGCCATGGCAAGTGTATCAATTACCTTTGTTGCTAGCTTTTCTACTGGTGGCAAGTTCAGTTTTGCTAATTCACTATTTAAAAAACCCACGTCAAAAGGAGCATTATGAATAATGAGCTCTGCACCACGAATGTAATTACAAAATTCTTCAGCTATTTCAGCAAATTTGGGTTTATCACTTAAAAATTCCGTTGTTAAACCGTGAATAGCCAATGCGTCTTTATGAGAGTCACGCTCAGGATTGATATAAACCTGATAATTATTTCCCGTTCTCTGACGGCTTTTCAACTCTAGACCTGCAATCTCAATAATACGATCGCCATCTTCAACTGATGTTCCTGTTGTTTCTGTATCTAATACGATCTGACGCATAATAAAAATTCTTATAACATACGAGCAAGAAGCGCTTTATCCCAACGTGCTTCCATCGGAATTCGAACTGTATAACCACTTCCCTGTGCAACCGAAAGAGGACCACCATCGACGTTCGTCATCTGGTCCAAAGTAAAAACTGTATTGCCATCTGGATGAATGATTTCGATTTTGTCCCCAACAGAAAATCGATTTTTCACAGCAACAGTTGCCCAACCATTTTCAATACTAATAACATCACCTACATAATGACTGTTGTTTATCGCTGAAGCACCTGTTAAATAATTTTGATATTCCTGGGAATGGTGACGCTTGTAGAAACCATCGGTATATCCTCTATTAGCCAAGCCTTGCAAGGCTCCTAAAAGGCTCGTATCAAAAGGTTTTCCTGCAACAGCATCATCAATTGCTTTTCGATATACCTGTGCAGTACGAGCGACATAGTAAATGGATTTGGTTCGTCCTTCTATTTTTAAAGAATCAACTCCAATCTTGACCAAACGCTCAATGTGTTCAACAGCACGTAAATCTTTAGAATTTAAAATATAAGTGCCGTGCTCATCCTCAACAATAGGCATAAGCTGTCCGGCGCGTTTACCTTCTACAATAAAATAGGTTTTATCTGCCAAAGGATGACGAGGAACTTCTCCTAGGGAAGAAAGTGAAACATTGTTATCGGCATTTCTTAAAAGCAAGTCACCCTCTTCATTTTCCACCGCATTATGCAAGGTGTAATTCCAACGACAGGAATTTGTACAGGTTCCCTGATTGGAATCCCGATGATTAAAGTAACCGGAAAGCAAACAACGCCCTGAATAAGCGACACACAAAGCACCGTGTACAAATACTTCCAACTCCATATCAGGGCACTGCATACGGATTTCTTCAACTTCATCAAGTGATAATTCTCTCGACAAAATAATACGTGTTAGTCCAATGCGTTGCCAAAACTTCACATCCGCCCAATTAATGGCATTTGCCTGAACCGAAAGATGAATGGGAATATCCGGCCACTTATCACGAACCATCATGATCAAACCTGGATCCGCCATAATTAAGGCATCCGGTTTCATCGCAACAACCGGTTCCATATCGGCCATGAAAGTTTTTAATTTGGCATTATGGGCGTAAATATTACTTGCGACATAAAAACGTTTACCACGAGCTCGTGCTTGTGTAATCCCTTGTTCCAACTTGCTTAAAGTTGAAAAATCATTGTTACGTGCACGCAAGCTATAACGTGGTTGTCCGGCATAAACCGCATCGGCTCCGTAATCAAAAGCTTTATGCATTTTGTCAAGAGAGCCAGCTGGAAGAAGTAGTTCAGGAATCACTGACATGGAATAAAGATCTTATTGCAACTAAAAAGAGCATTATACCGAATACCAACTATCTTCTAATCAAATAAAAAACGATTCTAAAAAATGAACAAAAAAAAGGCGAAAAGATAACCTTTTCGCCTGAAAAAAATTAGTTCAGAAAAATATTACCAAGGCAAAATATGTTCCCTGTAAAAATAACCTCCAGTTGGATCATCATCTGCCAAAAGTGCTAACTCAACTGCTGTTTTAGCCCCTTCTTCCAAGCTCAACTCTCCTCTTGGGTTCATATCAGAACGAACATTGCCAGGATGAGCTGAATTTACCTTGATATTGGTATCTGACAAAACATCTGCCAAATGGACAGTAAAGGCATTTAAAGCCGTTTTGCTTGCATTATATGCAAAAGCTTTACCGCCTTTGATAGGAGAATCTGGCATGCTATGGTAGGTTAAAGAACCTAAAATGCTGGATTGGTTAACAATACGACCTGCCGGACTTTTCTTAATCAACGGTAAAAGTAATTGTGTTAACTCAATCAAATTAAAAAAATTGGCTTCAAACGTATCCCGAATAACACTAACTGGCAAAGTGTCAATTTTGAGTTTTCCATCAACAAAAATCGCAGCATTATTAATCAGGATATCTAAGCGCCCATAGTCTTTTTCTATTTCATCTCTTGTCACGATAAAGGTTTCAGGGTCATTCATATCAAGATGCATATAACGAATATTGTTATAACCGGCATTTTTGAGTTCAGCCACAGCTTCTTTTCCACGAACTGGAACTCGAGACCCTAAAAGAACAAGACATCCTTTTTCAGCAAGTTGACGACAAATTTCAAAACCGATTCCTCGATTACCTCCAGTAACAAGGGCTATTTTTTGTTCAGACATACTTATCCCCCCTTTTGCTATCAGCACTTCAACTTTATTCATTATGCCAGTATCCACTTAAAATGGAATACACATTAAGCTGATTTTTGAGAAGTTTCAAAAAGAAGAAAGAATATTTCATCAAATTCTTTGTAATTATGTACTAGCTAATGATATAATTTCATATTGTGCCCAGATGGTGAAATAGGTAGACACAAGAGACTTAAAATCTCTCGCCAGAAATGGTGTGCCGGTTCGACTCCGGCTCTGGGCACCAGAAGGTAGTTCAACAAAGTTCCATAAAGTCCACTAAACCCGCATAAATACTAGGTATTTGCGGTTTTTTTAGTTTATAATCGTTCCATAAAGTTCATTACCATCCATCCATTTTAGGTACTTATTTAGGTACTTGTTTGAAAATCACAAAAATAAAGGTACCCTTTAAAGTACTCAAATCGGAGATACAGATAGCGCCTGTTTATCATCGATTAAGAAAGCGAATCAAGGCGCATGCGATGATTTGTTTTATGGCCTTACTCCTCTATAGAATTATGAGAAAACGATTAAAGGAAGACAACTCAGAAAAAACGATATCACCGGAACACGCTTTAAGGATACTGAAACAGATTCAGACGCATGAAGTGAAAATAGGAAAAGAGCAGAAAATAATTAAAGGCATATCATCCATAAACGAGGATCAAGCAAAAATATTTCAAGCGCTTCGCATCAAAAAACCGACCAACTCCACTCAATACGTGAATTTGTAGTACACGTCCAAAAACGCAAATCCATTAAAATCAACTACTTATAACCAAAAACTGTCGAACTTGGGTAAGCTTTTTTATCCCATTCCACATCTTCTGTGGATAACTTTGTGGATAAATTTGAGTTGACACTGCTTTTAACTAGATTTCATCGGACTTTCCTCAATTTGTATAGCGAAAACCCAATATAACAAATCAAATAAAATCAATGGCTTATAAAATTAATAAATTGAAAATGAAAAAAAATTTTTTCATTTTTTACTTGACTTTTTTATTCACAGGTGAAACCCGCATGAATACTGGCTTTCACCTTTTTTTACCTTAAATTTACAAAACACAACTAATAATGCAGTTATAAATTGGCTTAACTGAACCCATGCAGATTGCCTATCCATCCAGAATAATCAAAAATCAGATATACCAACTTTGTAAAGTAACAACATAAAAAAATAGGCACCTTTTGAGGCACCTATTTAAAAAGCTTAATATTTTAGCAATACAGAGAAATTTTCCGCTCTTTTTTACTTTTAAACTAAGGACGATAAATTTTTTCTCCATTTAAGCGATAACTCCAAGGAAGACCGCTATTTTTCCAACCGTTTAAAAGACGCCAATTTTTTCTTTCACCTTCTTTTAGCGTCCCTCCTTCAAAGCCATCCACAACAACATAAACTTTGGTATAGCCCTTACCTTCTAATGCTTTCGCACTAGGCGCACCACGTTCACCTCCAGAACGACACATTAAAATGACAGGACTGTCTTTCGTCAGTTTCCGATCTTTTAAAGCTTTTGCAATTCCTGCTTCAAAATTAGGATTTTGCGTCATGGTAAAGATGGATCGTTTGTCATTCCATTCAAAACGATTTACCAACATAAAAGGAATATTGATATCGACAACATCCGTAAAACCGGTAAACATAATTTCAACGGGATCCCTTACATCGACAAGCAATACATTTTGTCCATTAGGTCCTGTTTTCATGTCATATGTTTCTTTGGCATCCAAATTAAGCCCCCATGACGTCTGGCGGGCAGGATCCTTAGGTGCATCAGCAGCCAAAGCAGATGTTCCGATAAAAACACTTAACAATAGTAAATAAAGGAATTTTTTCATGTCACTCTCCTAAAAAAAACAATTCACTTTATCCGTATCTTATTCTAACGCAATAAAAAAAATTATTCAGAACGACATTAAAAGTAAATGTCTGCAAAGAAATTTTATTTCATATTCAATTTTGTAACCCATTTTTCTGATCCAAATAATGCCTAGCATAGGAGGCATAATAAAAGTGCATTGCCAATTTGCAAATTAACAAATTTGCAAGAAATGAAAATGTCCTTCCAAGTGCCTTGATGGATTTTTTCAGGGGGAGGGGTATTTTAATTTTTTTAGGGAGGACAAATATTATGAAAGCAAGCATTGCAATCCAAGTCCTTCCCGTAGCCCCTAATCAAGATGAACTTCTTCGTATTGTAGATGAAGTTATCTCTTTTATTAAAAGTAGCGGGTTACATTGTCATGTAGGACCCTTTGAAACCACCATCGAGGGTGATGATTATGACCAATTAATGGACATTGTTAAAGAATGTCAGCATGTTGCCATTAGAGCCGGCGCAGAAAAAGTCTCAGCTTATGTCAAGGTGATTTATTGCTCGGAAAGTGAAATACTGACTATTGACAGAAAGATCACAAAACATGGTAAAACGTAACATGCCATCTATCATTACCGTTGCAGCACTTTTTCTTATATGGCAATTGATTTGTACAACTGGATTAATACCACAATATATGCTGCCATCTCCCTTAGAAGTGCTTCAAGCTTTTGTGGGAGATTTTCCCTTGTTGTGGAAAAATTCCCTAGTCACACTACAAGAGGCTTTTATCGGCTTATTATTAGGTGTTTGTATAGGTTTTTTGGCAGCAATGTTAATGGATGCCTTTGATTTATTATATAAGGCATTCTATCCTTTGCTCATCATCACACAAACGATTCCTCCTAGAATCAGAAGTATCGATTTAAATACACTCATAAAAATCCCTTTTATCTTGCTCAGATAATGTTCGATAAATTAAAAAAATTGTTTTCACACATTTTTTAATGTATTTCTAATTTAAACCCAATATGCGACGCCACATGACATTTTTGAAATAAATTTCGATTTATTCTACGCCCTCATTTCAAGACGATATCCCTTTTCTTCCAAGCCATATTTTGAAATTCCTCCTGTAAAAACACTCATTTTCATCCTGTCAAAAAAGCCTTCACAGGCATCATTATCAGGTGAGTAACTCTTCCTCGACACCGATCTCCTGACGGTATTCCTGTGTTTTCTCTATCCAACCATGAGCCTGCGCCCCCTTGCCAGTACCAATAGCGTCAAGAAAGAACTTGTCAAACTTATGCGGGGAACCATGCCACGCTGATTGGTATAGGGTATTTTGAAAACTACCGCTTACTCCTCCAGCTCCGCTCCTTCCGTCAGCATCTGTATTGCCTTTGTCATCTGATCTGGCGACTCTGAGAGGGATGACTCGTATTCCTGAGGAGTTATCCATTCTCCCTCGAAACGCCGTCTCCCTCCCGCTACGAACCTCTCTAATCTCTCGTCCAGCCATTGGATTTGTTGAGCCAGCTGTTCTGGTGTCGATACTTCGTAATAGGCTCTCCAAGCGGCTAACCAGTTCAATAGATATGCTTGCACTGAGTCCTCCAGAAGCTCGTCGTACTTCTGTATCTGACTCCAGTTCGCTAACAGTTCCCCCAGATTCCTGTTGATATTTACTAACCTGTTCATGTAGTTCTCTCGTCAAATTCTGCCGTTCAACTAACTCACTGACGTTTATTACAACCCTTTCATCACCGAGTTGATTTGACGTTTCATCCATTAAAGCGCATGCCAGTGCTCTACTTTTAATTGGCCATAAAAAAAGCGTCTCGATCTATTCGTATTCGTCCTCGTCATCGTCAAAGTAACCGCCCTCTGCGTCATCGTCTAGTATTTCTTCTTCGGTCATCCAAGTACCTGCTTTATCAGATTTTAGATACTCTCGAAATTTTTTTACAATTTCGTCTGCTGTCATAGTTTTATCCTGTCAAATGAATAGAAAAGTAGACGTTAAATAGCCGTTGAATTTTCAATCAAATTCCTAATTTCTTACAATATCTATCATCCTAACAGCGCCACGCGACACACAATGACACATTTGGAAGAAAATTCGACTTTTTTGCTTTAGTTATCGCTCAAAACCGCTTCCCAGTTCTTTGGTTTTCTTTTTAGAAGTGACTTGTAAGGTATGGTCTTGCATTTTTCGTATACAACATCATTAAAAGGCACTTTTAAAGGCTTTTTTATTGGGAAAAAGAGACAAAAATAGTTTTTGGTATAGATTCAAATCTGCTCATACATCCTAACACTTCCATGTAACACACAATGATATAAAACAAAGAACTTTTAAATGATGATTAATGAAGAAATAAAAATGGGTACTTTTTTAGGTACTTATTTATTTTTTAAATTCAAAAAAATAAGTATTCATGCAGGTTTCAAGATGTTATTCGACTCCGGCTCTGCACCGTACCGATGAGGTATTTCAAAAAAATTATTGAGCTGACTTTGTTTTCCCAAACGGAATAAACACGAATTTTTGTCATATAGAACTTTTTTCTTTCCTGTATTGCGAATTCTCTTTGGAAGAAGAAATTGCTAAAATGAAATAAAGAAAGCAGCGTCTTATATCAAATCAAGATTATAGCGGTTGATTTGAGAGGAGACGCCATGAGTAAAAAAGGAAAGCATGTCAGAAGTGAAATAGACGTAAGTGAAGTAGGGAAAGGAAAAAGTCGCTTACGTTGTATCAAGTTTGATGAATTTGTAGAACATTATTATTTGCCGCATGCGAGAAGCAGAAAGAGAAGTTGGCAAGTAGATGAACGCATATCAAGACAATACTTATCTCCCGTATTTGGTAAAAAGAAATTAAGTCAAATAGAACCATCCGAAGTTGAAAGATGGTTTCAAATCCTGTTGTCAGGGAACCTGGCAACATCCACCTGTAACCGCATATTAGCTGTCTTAAAAAGTATCTGTTCATTAGGCATACGCTATGGAATTTATATCAAAGGAGAGGAACCCTGCCGAGGTGTGAGCAGTGTTCGGATATACCAGAAGAGAGAAAGATATTTGAGTGTTGAAGAATCAAAACTGTTGTTGAATGCATTAAAAAAATCAACAAGAATCAAAGCTAAAGTCATCAGGTTATTACTTTTAACAGGGGCTAGAAAGAGCGAGATACTGAAAGCGAAATGGGAGCATATCCGATTGGAAGAAAAGTTGTTAATTGTTCCTTTGTCTAAATCTGGTAAACCAAGACAGATTGCTTTATCGGAAGAAGCGCTAGAAGTGATAAGGAGTTTAAAGCTGAAAAGAAAGAATCAGTGGTTATTTCCAAGTTCAGTAACAGAAGGAGCAATAAGTGATGTATTTCAGTACTGGAAAGGATTAAGAAAAAGTTTGGGATTGGAGGATGTCAGGATCCATGATTTAAGACATACGTTTGCGAGCTTTTTGGTAAATAGTGGACATAGTTTATATGAGGTCCAGAAGTTACTGGGACATAGTGATAGTCGGATGACGATGCGATATTCGCATTTGGAAAGAGGCGTTTTATTAAAAGCAGTTGAAGAAGTCAGTTATGGGTTTTCAAGAAGTGAGAAGAGGAAGAAAGAAACTGACAATATGCCGACAATGTTGTATCGAGGGAAGTCACTTGTGCTCAATTTACTAAGCCGAATAGGGTGTTGACAGTCATACTGTCGATGACATAAGAATTTTACAATAAAGACCAAGGAAATCAGCAAAATTGTTGTATTTTTGTTGCATACAGATCATTTTTCTTTTCAGCCAAAATTCCTTTTCTTTCATCATTTTATCAA
>JAZUNA010000026.1:0-5004 GCA_045603905.1 Oxalobacter sp.
GTATTGACTTCCAAACCAACGGTATTACCGGTACCGGCAAAATTTTCTTGTTCAATAGAGGCTGTCAGCATCAGCTTGTCACTTTGAGAAAAGCCTGCACCCACCATCAAATTACCAGTTGGTTTTTCAACTACTTTCAAATTAACGTCTACCTGATCAGTTGTACCAGGTACTTCAGGTGTTTCGACTGTTACCTCATTAAAATAACCCAATCTATCGACCCTATCGCGAGAGATTTTGACCTTTTCACCTTCATACCAAGAAGCTTCCATTTGTCTGAATTCACGACGAATCACTTCATCACGTGTTCTACTATTACCGCCAATATTAATTTGACGGACGTAAACACGTTTACCTGGATCAATGAAGATAGTAAAGGCAACTTCTTTCTTTTCACGATCAATATCTGGCTGAGGGTTAACATTAGCAAAGGCATATCCAAAATTACTAAAGTATTCAGAAATTGCCTTGGTACTATTCGTTAATTGTTCACCAGAGTACGTTTCACCTTTTTTGAGTTGAATCAAGGGAGTAATTTCTGCTTCACGATCAAATAATTCACCCTCTAATTGAATATCAGATACCGTATATTTTTCGCCTTCTTTAATGTTAATGGTGATATAGATATCCTTTTTATCAGAAGTAATAGAAACCTGGGTGGATTCTACTTGCATTTCAATATAGCCTTCATTCTGATAAAAGGATTTGATTTTTTCGATATCCGCAGCCAGTTTTTCCTTGGAATACTGGTCTTTTCGTGTATACCAAGTAAACCAACCTGGTGTTGTCAAATCGATATATTCGTGAAGGGTGTCTTCAGAATAAGCTTTTGCTCCAATAAATTTGATTTGACGAATTTTGGCGACATGTCCTTCATCAATCATGAAGTTAATCGCAACACGATTTCTTTCAACAGGTGTCACCGTTGAAGAAATTTGCACAGCATAATAAGCATGGGAAAGATATTGTCGTTTTAATTCTTGCTCAGCACGTTCAACCAAGGCCCGATCATAAATTCGCGCTTCGCCAAGTCCAAGATCTTTCAATGCTTTTTTCAAAACATCCTTATCAAATTCCTTCATACCAGTAAAATCAACACTGGCAATAGCAGGCCTTTCCTCTACGATAACAACTAATACATCATTATCGGCATCAATTCGAACATCTTTGAAAAAACCAGTCGCATAAAGTGTTCTAATTGCTGTAATTGCTTTTTCATCAGTAAACGTATCGCCTACTCGAACCGGCAAATAGTTAAATACTGTACCTGCTTCTGTACGTTGGATACCTTCAATACGAATATCTTTAACGACAAATGGCTCAACCGCCCATGATGGACTAGAACAAAAGAAACAACAGGCGGTCACGAAAAGTGCCACCCGAAAGAAATTTCGGCAGAGAAAATGTGAAATGAATGTCATGAAATCAAATATTTTTACGTCTTTTATAAAATCTGCCACCTAATCGTTTTATAAAAAATTATCCCATTAGTCTGGTTATATCATTAAAAAGTGCGACAACCAACATAATGCCTAACAAAACAAGACCAACACGTTGAGCTATTCCACCAACTTTGTCAGAAACAGTTCGTCCGGTTACCGCTTCCACAGCATAATACAGCAAAAGTCCTCCATCCAAAACAGGTATGGGAAGTAAATTCATCACACCGATGCTAATACTGATAAAAGCAATAAAATATAAATAACGAATTAAGCCTGCTCTTGCTGTTTTCCCAGCATAATCGGCAATGGTAACAGGTCCTGTAATATTTTTTACAGAAACATCCCCTGTAAACATTTTTCCGACCATTTTTAAAGTGATAACGGATGTTCCCCAAGCCTTACTGATTCCTTTCGCAATGGATCCAAAAAAACCATAACCTACCGTTATCATTTCAGGAACGATTGGCACTTCTGCCTGTATTCTGCTTAGAATGACTCCTTTTTCTTCATAGGTTTCAGGAACAACTGTCAGTTCAACCGGTTGATTATTACGAATAACTTTCAATAATAATGGCACGCCCGGAGCATGATGCATTCTTTGAAGAAAATCCAAGCTATCTATAACAGGCGTTCCATTGACATGTGTTACCAGATCATTTTGCTGTAACCCGGCTTTTTCTGCTGGTCCATTGGGTATGACTTTTCCGATAATGGCTGGAGGTCTCGCTAATGCTAACCCAAACTGATCCATAAAACTGGCATCTAGCTCATCAATATAATATTGCTTTAATGGCATGGCAATCGTTTGAGAAGCGCCATCCTTTTCTATTTCAAAATAAACAGGATGCTTTGCCATCATGGACTCAACCATTTTGAGTCGAACTTCCGGCCAGCTGGATACAGGCACCCCATTCATACCGACAATTTTTTCTCCTCCTCTTAAGCCTGCTTCCCAAGCAACTGTATTTTCAGGGACAGCCCGAAGTCGAGCTAACGGCTCGGGAATACCATACATATAAAGACCGGCTAATAAAACGATTGCCAATAAAAAATTAGAAAGGGGACCGGCTGCAACAATGGCAATACGAGCCCATACGCTTTTTCCTGTAAATTCCCGTTTACGCTCTTCTGGAGACAAAGTACTTAAATCGTCTACCCTTGCGTCCAACAGTTTGACATATCCGCCCACGGGCAAAAGTGAAAACGCCCATTCAGTTTTATCAGGTCCAATTTCTTTTTTGAAGAGGATTTTTCCCATTCCAAGGGAAAAACGCAACACCTTGACATCACATAACCTAGCAACAATGTAATGCCCTAGCTCATGAACAACAATGAGGATAGATAGCCCAAAAACAAAAGCCAACAATGTTTGTGCAATAATCATAATGGTATCAAATTATTAGCGACTTTTCTTGCCATGTTATCATGCATTAAAACGCTTTCAATGCTAGATACCGTTTGTTGTGTAGTTAATTTATTTAAAACTTTATCGACAATTTCATGGATTTTTCTAAATCCAATACGTTGATCTAAAAAAGCCTTTACAGCAACTTCATTTGCCGCATTTAAAATTGCAGGAATAACACCTCCTGCTTTGAGCGCATCGTAAGCTAATTTTAAACAAGGAAAACGATTGTAATCCGGTTTTTCAAATTGCAATGTTCCAATTTGAGCAAAATCCAATGGTTTTACACCTGATTCCATTCTATCAGGATACGATAGCGCATTAGCAATAGGAACTCGCATATCAGGACTACCCAATTGTGCAATGGTAGAACCATCAATATAAGAAACCATTGAATGAATAATACTTTGCGGATGAATGACAACATCAATTTGATGAGCGGGAACGCCAAAAAGCCAATGCGCCTCAATGACTTCCAGACCTTTATTCATCATGGTTGCAGAATCAATTGAAATTTTTCGACCCATTACCCACTTAGGATGAGCCAATGCCTGTTCAAGTGTTACTTTATCTAGCGTATCCAAGGAACGATGTAAAAAAGGTCCACCAGAAGCCGTTAGAACAATCTTGTCCACCCCATGTTTTTGTGGTGATCGCTGATAGGATACAGGGAGGCACTGAAATATCGCATTATGTTCACTATCAATCGGTAATAAAGTTGCCTGATTGTCTCGAACCGCATCAATAAAGAGTTGCCCTGACATAACCAAGGCCTCTTTATTAGCCAACATCACTTTCTTGCCAGCACGTGCTGCAGCTAATGTGGGGGCAAGTCCTGCTGCACCAACAATGGCTGCCATAACGGAATCTGTCTCTGGAGCAGAAGCCACATCACATAAAGCTTTTTCTCCATAAGCTACTGTCGTTTTAAGTCCTTTTTCTTTTAATGAACGACTTAAAATATCAGCATATTTTGCTGTTCCAACAACAGCAACTTCCGGATGAAACCGTTCACACTGTTCTAAAATCTTTTCAATTCGGCTATTGGCTGTCAAAGCATAGACTTTAAAACGCTCAGGATGACGGGATATCACATCCAGTGTTGATACACCGATGGATCCTGTTGAACCTAAAATCGTAATGCTTTGTTTTTGGGTATGCATAAGATTTACGTCCACATCTGTATCAAAAGAGTCAGTGGAAGAACCGGAATCAATGAGTCTATTCGATCCAAAACACCTCCATGCCCTGGCAACAGATTACTGCTGTCTTTAAATCCTCTGCGTCGTTTTAGTCGAGATTCGAGCAAATCTCCTAAAATACTCATAGCAACCAAAAGAACGACGACAACAATCATCACTGTCCAACCATAAGCATGGTACACCTTAACTGTAATACAGTTCTCTAATCCTTTAACAAAAATTGTGCCTATTGAAACGAGGATAACGGCAATTAAACCACCTATCGCTCCTTCCCAAGTTTTTCCTGGAGAAATCGACGGAGCTAATTTATGACGTCCCAATGATCGTCCAGCAAAATAAGCACCGATATCGGCAAGATGAACAAGAATTAACGCCGATAAAAGAAGGATAAGGGACTGACGATATAAATAAAGGAAAGCCAAGAAACTACTAAAAATGCTAATACCGTAAAGTAGTTCAAATAAATAATCGGTTAAACGATGTTTGACTGGTAATGGGAATGCCAGCGATGGTGCCAAAAAAACAAACCAAGCTAACACTGAAAAAATGGCAAACGGAGCAAAATTGTTTTCTGATACCTGATAGATAAAACCGGTAAACAAAGCTGTCGCAACGACAGCATACAAAACGGGATATCTATTGTCGAAAAGACGAAAAAGTTCCCATGCTGCGCCCGCAAAAAAAACGATCATTAATGCGGCGAACGCCAAGTATGAGCCTGACAATAAGATTGCTGCCAATACAATTGCCAAACATAAAGCGGTAATAATTCGTGCCCTTAACATTGCTATGCTGTTAATTGTTCACTAGTCCGACCAAATCGTCTTTCCCGACTTTGAAATGAAAGGATAGCCTTATCCAAAGCATTTTCATCAAAATCAGGCCAAAACGTATCCGTAAAGTATAGTTCAGTATACGCCAATTGCCACAACAAAAAATTGGATATTCTCTGTTC
>JAZUNA010000027.1:0-39850 GCA_045603905.1 Oxalobacter sp.
ATTGAATTCACAATAATTTTCTAATTGATAATGAAAATCCCTAAACGGGATTCGAATTAAAAAAATATAAATCACTATTGGTAATGAAATAAAATAAAAAATGAAATATAGCGGCGCAGCATCTCAAATAACAAAACAAATTGCTATCATCTCGTAAATTTTTGCAAAAATCCGGCTGAAATCCGCATGAATACATATCTCAATATTTTAGGGGCTTTTTTGGGGGCTTATTAAAAATCAAAAATTAAAAGGCTAGTATTTATGAGTGTTTTAAGGCATTATTCGGTAGACGCCGAGCCACGAAAACCGCATAAACATTGGGTTTTAGTATATTTTTTAGTTTATAATCGATTCATAAATTTGCTACGATTTACGTTTCTAAAAGTAAATTTAAGGTTTTTTCATCTTCCCCATTTTTTGATAGAGAAACCATATGTTTATCCGACAACTTGAGTACTTCGTTACTCTTGCCAGACTTAAACATTTTGCAAAAGCAGCAGAAGAATGTTGTGTCTCACAGCCGGCATTATCAATAGCAATCAGAAATCTTGAAGACAAACTTGGTGTTTCTATTATCAAACGAGGCAAACGTTATGAGGGTTTAACTCCAGAAGGAGAGCATATCCTTCAATACGCCAATCAAATTTTGACCTCATGGAAAGGAATGAAAAAAGTTGTCGAAATAACAAAAACATCTAATGAAATACGAATAGGGATTATTCCAACAGCAATACATGTTGTTCCTTTACTAACTGACATCTATCGCTCATCTAGTCTTGATGTTCGTGAACATGTACAAATGATGAGTATGGAAAAAATCATTCAAGCATTAATGCAACATGACATTAATTTAGGTATTGGTTATGCCAATGATCTATCTAACAAAGGAATGGTGCATTTACCACTTTTCAAAGAAAAGTTAATGCTGTTATGTAAGAAAAATAGTCAAATAGCAAATCGTTCATCTATTAGTTGGAGTGAGGCTTCAGAACTACCTTTATGTTTATTTACAAATGAATTGCAAAATAGGCAACAAATTGACACTGCATTTAAACAAGCTAATGTTACGCCTAAAGTTGTCCTAGAAACGAACTCTCCTATTACATTATGTACTCATGTTATCTCATCTGGGTTATATAGCATTGTCCCTCAAAATTTCAGAGTTTTTGGTCTTTTCTCTAACTTAGATGACATGACCTTAATTAGTTTAGAACCCGAAGTAGAAAATATGGTTGCTTTAATTTCTTTAGCAAAAAGACCTCTTTCACCAACAGTAGAAACCATATGGAAACATGCGAAATCTCTTGAAAATATCTTTTTAAGTAAATAAAACAAAAATATCTATTAAAAAGATTTCCTTATTTATTTGGAATATTTCTGCCAGTAGTTAATTATTCTGATATGAGTTTAAACACAATCAAATTAATAACATGGAATATTCGTTGGGGACGTGGCATTGACAATGTTGTTGATCTCAATCGGACAATGACTCATCTATCGCAATTTTCTGATTTTGATATTTTGTGTTTACAAGAAGTTGCTTCTGGCTATTCAGATCCAGATTTAAAATATGCAAATGGTTCTAATCAATTTGAATTTTTAGAAAAAAAATTAAAAAATTTCGTCCCTGTAAATGGATACGCTGTTGATCATCCATTACCAGAAGGAAAATCTAAACGCTTCGGCAATATGATTTTTTCTCGATTTCCAGTATTACAAGTTTATCGACATCGTTTACCACAGTTAGCAGAGCAAAACGTAAAAAGTATGCCTCGAATGGCACTAGAAATTTTAATAGAAACACCTATTGGAATTCTTTGCGTTATAAACACACATTTAGAATTTTATTCCGCTCACCAACGAATGGCTCAAGTGCAATATTTACGCAATATTTATCAAGCCGCTTGGGAACATGCTAATTTAATAGATCAGAAAAAAGACATCGGTCCATTCTCTTCCTATCCGCAAATAAAAGGGTGCATTCTTGCAGGAGATTTTAATTTTTCTGCTAGCTCACCTGAAAGAAAAAAATTACTATCTATTTATGGTAAAAATCAATTGCCGCCATTAATAGATACTTGGGAAAGTCTTTATCCTAATAAAGAACATGCCCCAACAATGGGGTATTTTGACAGGACAAGGTGGCCTGAAGGTCCTTTTGTTTCTGACTATATTTTTATTAGCAAAAATCTAGAGCCTAAACTACAAAAAGTTCAAGTTGAAAAAGAAAGCCTAGCGTCTGATCACCAGGCTTTACTTTTAGAATTAAAAATCTAGTTTTTACAAAACCAGCGTTTGTGCTTCGTTATTTTGTCTTTCCCGTATTTCACCTAGTACATATACTGTTTCGCCAGCAGCCTGTAAATGAGAAACAGCAAAATCAGCTTGTTCTTTAGACACAATAACAACCATTCCTATACCGCAATTAAAAACCCGATACATTTCCTCGTTAGCCACATTTCCTTGCTGTTGAAGCCAAGTAAAAAGTGGAGGAATAGTCCATGCATCTTTTTGAAGAACTGCCGTTAAATTCTTTTGCAAAATTCGAGGCACATTATCAAGTAACCCTCCTCCTGTTATATGAGCTAGCCCTTTAACCTCGCATACTTTCATTAAAGATAATAGGGATTTGACATAAATACGGGTTGGCATCATTAAAACATCGGATAACGGTCTACCATCAAAATCCGCATCCAAATTCGGTTTGGCAACATCAATAATTTTACGAATCAAAGAATAGCCATTTGAATGCGCTCCAGAAGAAGCCAAGCCTAAAACAACATCCCCAGGAACAATGGAACTACCATCAATAATTTTTGATTTTTCTACAACCCCTACCGCAAATCCTGCAAGATCATATTCACCATCAGGATACATTCCAGGCATTTCAGCTGTTTCCCCGCCTATCAAAGCACATCCTGCCTGTTCACATCCAATTGCTATGCCTTTTATAACGTCTGAAGCCGTTTTAACATCTAATTTTCCGCAAGCAAAATAATCTAGAAAAAAGAGTGGCTCTGCCCCTTGAACAAGAATATCATTCACACTCATTGCAACCAGATCTGTACCAACAGTGTCATGTCTATTAAGATTAAAAGCCAATCTCAATTTGGTCCCGACACCATCTGTTCCAGAAACCAATACAGGTTCCTGATATTTTTTACTAATTTCAAAAAGTGCTCCAAAACCACCAATACCAGCAAGAACACCTTCTCGCATAGTTCGTTTAGCAAATGGTTTAATAGTATTGACTAATGCCTCACCAGCATCTATGTCAACACCAGCATCACGATAAGAAAGAGACGATTTGGACGTTGAGTTCATGATGAAAAACAATATACAGCGTAAAATAACGAAATTATAAAAAAGATTGACGTAAAATCACATTTTAACAAACGTTACGTCAAGTAAGGTAAATATGGTTATTTTTACACCGCAACAAAAGCAAACTGCACTATGGCTCGGCATTGGCGCAATGCTAATTGTTCTTTTGCTGCTACTTGGACCAATTCTTACGCCTTTTATTGCTGGTGCCATCTTGGCTTATGCTCTCAATCCTGGTGTAGATTGGTTACGAACAATCAGAATAGGCCCCATAAGATTATCTCGAACAATATCCGTTTTAATCGTTATGGCTATTTTATTTGCCTTATTTGCTACTTTAGGCTTAGTCATTGTGCCCATGCTTTTGAGTGAGTGGCCATTATTGGCTAAACAAATTCCTTCTTTACTTCTTCAAGTCAACGAATCTATTCGTCCATTTTTTCTAGAATTTGGCATTGATATTCCTGTAGATACTGCGAGTTTCAAACGATTACTCACAGAGCAATTCATGTCACAAAATGAGGATTTGTGGCGATCTCTTCTTGCTTCTGCGAAATTTGGTAGTGTAACTGTGCTTTCTTGGGCTTGGAATTTAATTTTAATTCCAGTCGTTTTATTTTATTTACTTAAAGATTGGCATTTAGTTACAAGAAAACTTCGCGACTCAATTCCTCGCAGGTGGGTTCATCAAACTATTGATTTTTCTAAAGAAGTTAATAGTATGTTAGCTCAATACCTCAGAGGACAACTTTCTGTCATGCTAATTTTAGCTATCTATTATTCAACTGCGCTAGGATTAGCAGGATATAATGTTGCTATACCAGTTGGAATTATTAGTGGAATGTTAGCTTTTATTCCGTATATTGGTATTACTATTGGACTTGCTTTAGCAATTATTGCAACATTTCTTCAATTTACAGGTATTGAAGCTTGGATAATACTCGCTGTAATTTATGGATTTGGACATTCTTTTGATGCATTTTTAATGACACCTACACTTGTAGGAAAACGCATTCAACTTCATCCTTTAATTGTTATTTTTGCTTTGCTTGCTTTTGGTCAACTTTTCGGTTTTGTTGGTGTCTTGATCGCATTGCCATCTTCTGCAATTCTTTCTGTCGCTTTTAAGCACTTACGAAATCATTATATCAACAGTAATTTTTATAATTCTTAACGACTATGCAACAACTGCTGCTGGATATCAGCATGCAAAAAAAACCGTCTTTTGAAACCTTTATGACGGGAAAAAATGAAGAGTTAATACAACTTCTTCATTGTTTTGCTTTACGCAATGCACAAGAACATTTTCTTTACATCTGGGGCGATAATGCTGTAGGAAAAACACATTTACTAAGCGCGCTCTCTCAATATCCCAACTCCAAATATATTTGTCCAGAATCAAAAATAACCGATTTTTTTTATGTTTCTCATATCTCACTTTATTTGTTAGATGACTGCGATAAATTATCTCCTGAAAAGCAAATCTCAGCTTTTAATTTATACAATCAAGTCCGAGAAAATCAAGTATATTTAATCACAACCGGAGCTATGTCGCCTTCTACACTGCCTATACGAGATGATCTCAGAAGCAGAATGAGTTGGGGGCTTGCTTATCGCCTTTATGGTCTTACTGATGAAGAAAAAATAAAAGCTTTAAAAAAAGTTGCGCATGAAAGAGGATTTCATTTAGGAGAAGATGTGCTACTCTATTTAATTACACATTATCCTCGTGACATGCACTCACTGAGTATTATTTTTAATGCATTAGATCGCTACTCTTTAGAAAAAAAACGTGCTATAACGCTCCCTCTTCTGCGAGAAATGATGCAAAAAACAAAAAATCAAAATGAATAAAAATTTAGCTCTTTTTGATCTTGATCACACGCTCTTACCCCTCGATTCCGATCATGAATGGGGACGTTTTCTCATACGTATTGGAGCAGTAGATCCTGTTGAATACGAAAAAAGAAATACAGAATTTTACGAACAATATAAAGCAGGAACACTTAATCCAAAAGAATTCTTAGAATTTGTTTTTGAAACACTTTCTACTTTTCCCCGTCAACAGTTAGATAGTTGGCACAAGCAATTTATGACAGAGGTAATTCATCCTGTTATGATGCCTAAAGCACTAGAGCTTCTAAAAAAACACAAAGATGCTGGTGACTTAATAGCTATTGTAACAGCAACTAACCGTTTTATTACTCAACCAATTGCAAAAGCTTTTGGTGTTAGCAATTTAATTGCAGCTATTCCAGAAGAAACTTCAGATGGTTCATTTACTGGTAAATTAATAGGCATACCTACTTCTGGTAAAGGAAAAATTATTCATACAGAAGATTGGTTAGCTTCAATAGGAAAAAAATGGGAAGACTTTGAAAAAAGTTTTTTTTATAGTGATTCGTATAATGATTTACCTTTATTATCTAAAGTAACAGATCCTGTTGCGACAAATCCTGATGAGCGACTTAAATCACATGCGATTGCCAATAATTGGAAACTATTAAACCTTTTCGATGATTAAAAGAATAATTCGGAAAATTTTTGGCAGCAAAGAAAAAAAACAACTTCAAGTTGCTCATGCCCCCGCTGTTTTGCTTCGAGAAGCACACGGTATTGACCCTAAATTGCTTTCTTCCAATGCTATTCGAGTCATTAACATTTTAGAAAAAGCAGGGTATGAAGCCTATATTGTAGGTGGTGCTGTTCGCGATTTATTACTTGGTATTCCGCCCAAAGATTTTGATATAGCAACAAATGCAACACCCGAACAAGTAAGAAGGCTCTTTAAGCGAGCATTTTTAATTGGACGAAGATTCCAAATCGTTCACGTCATGTTTGGTCAAGATTTGATTGAAGTTACAACATTTCGAGGCACTGTTTCTTCTGCTGCGAACAAAGATGAAAGCGGTCGCCTTCTTCGTGATAATACTTTTGGCACTCAAAAAGAAGATGCTTTACGACGCGACTTTACTGTCAATGCCATGTATTACAATCCAACACTTGAAACACTTCATGATTTTCATAATGGAATACAGGATTTAAAAAATCGAGTTCTAAAAATTATCGGGAATCCTGAAGAACGCTATAGAGAAGATCCTGTCCGTATGCTTCGCGTTGTTCGCTTTGCTGCAAAACTTAATTTTACGATTGACCCAGAAACACGAAAACCAATCACATCTTTAGCTCATTTAATTGAAAATATTCCATCCGCTCGTTTATTTGATGAAACTTTAAAACTTTTAATGAGCGGACATGCTATGGCTTGTTTAAAAGAATTACGACAACAAGGATTACATCACGGTCTACTTCCACTTTTAGATATTATTTTAAAACGCCAAAAACACGAGCAATTTATAGAACTTGCTTTAAATAAAACAGATCAACGAATTCGTGAAGGAAAAACTGTATCACCTGGTTTTATTTTTGCCTCAATCTTTTGGCCTCAAGTATCAGAAAAATGGCAAGAATACCGTTTAAACGGAGAGTATCCTATCCCAGCCCTACATGCGGCAGCAAGTGACATCTTACATGCCCAAATGGAAAATTTAGCTATACAAAAACGAATTGCATCTGATATGAGAGATATATGGGCACTACAGCCCAGATTAGAACGAAGAACAAAAAAAACTGTTTCCAATATTTTAGGAAATGAACGTTTTAGAGCAGCTTATGATTTTTTGTTATTAAGAACTGAAGTTGGAGAAATTGATCCTGAAATTAGTGAGTGGTGGACTACTTTTATCAATACTGATAACTCTGCCCGAGAAGATTTATTAAAATTAAAATTTCAAAACACATCCATTACTTCACAGCGTAAAAAAAGAAGGCGTTTTTTTCATAAAAAAAATCAAACAAAATCAACAAAAGAATGAAAAATCATACGGCTTACATAGGTATTGGTTCCAATCTTGGAAATCCAACAGAAAATGTTCTTTCCGCTATTTATCAACTAACTCAAATTCCTTCTATAACATTATCAGCAAAATCGAATCTATATCGAACAGCCCCGATTAATGCAGATGGAAATGATTATGTTAATGCAGTTGTTGCTATTCAAACATTATTATCGCCAGATACTTTACTAGAAACATTGCATCAAATAGAAAATAATCACGGAAGAAAAAGAACTTATCTAAATGCTCCAAGAACCCTTGATCTAGATATTCTGCTTTATGATGATTGTCAAATGGAAAGCCTTTCTCTCATCTTGCCTCATCCACGAATAACTGAACGTGCATTTGTACTTGTTCCTTTACTTGAAATTGCGCCAAAAATTATCATTCCAGGAAAAGGACATGCACAAAAATATATTGAATCCGTACGTACTCAACAAATTTCTCTATTATCGATTTGAATTTTGCTATTTCTTATAAGGTTTTGATTATGCAAATTCCTGTTATTTTACAAACCACCGCATTATTGATTCTTTCCAATGTCTTTATGACTTTTGCATGGTATGGTCATTTACGTAATTTAAGTTCTTCAACTTGGTATACTGCTGCCTTAATTAGCTGGGGAATTGCGCTATTTGAGTATTTATTACAAGTACCTGCAAACAGAATCGGTTTTTCGCAATACAGTTTAGCTCAACTCAAAATTTTGCAAGAAACTATCACACTAGGCGTATTTGTTCCTTTTGCTATGCTGTATATGAAGGAACCTTTTAAATTAGATTACATTTGGGCAGCATTATGTTTGATTGGTGCTGTTTATTTTATTTTTAGATCTTGAGTCTGTGTGATAATTATTTTTTGCAACTAAACTATAGTATTCGCAATATTTAAGACACAAAGAAGGATAGCCATGGCAACGTATTTACAAAATCGCAAAACAATTACTGTTTCTACTTTGGCAAATTTATATGCAAAAGGAGAAAAAATCACCATGCTAACTTGTTACGATTCCAGTTTTGCGGCCTTAATGGATCACTGTGGCGTTGAAATGCTTTTAATCGGTGATTCTTTAGGTATGGTATGTCAAGGACATCAATCCACATTACCTGTCACCATTGATGATATGGCTTATCACACTTCCTGTGTTGCAAGAGGAAATCAAACTGCATTATTAGTATGTGATATGCCATTTGGCACTCACCCAACTCCAGAAATTGCATATGAAAATGCGGCAAAACTTATACGTGCTGGCGCTCATATGGTTAAAATTGAAGGCGGATCCTGGCTTGTGGAAACCACACGTTTTTTAGTTGAACGGTCTATCCCTGTTTGCGCCCATATTGGTCTTACTCCTCAATCAGTCCATCAATTAGGAGGTTATAGAGTTCAAGGGAAAACAGCAGAAGCAGCCAATCAACTCGTTTCTGATGCAATTTCATTACAAAACGCTGGAGCAAGTGTAATTTTAATAGAAGCAGTTCCTGCTAGCGTTGGTAAAGAAATTACTGAAGCTGTTTCTGTTCCTACAATTGGTATAGGAGCAGGTTCCAGTTGCTCTGGGCAAGTCCTCGTTATGCATGATATGTTAAACGTGTATCCTGGTAAAAAAGCCCGTTTCGTTCGCAATTTTATGGAAGGGCAAAACAGTATAGAAGATGCAATTCGTGCTTATATTGCCGCTGTAAAAGACGGTTCATTCCCTGCACCAGAACATACTTTTTAATAAAAGGAGACCCTTATGAAAATTAGCGCTCGAAACCAATTAAAGGGAATTATTCGAAAAATCAATGAAGGTCCTATTAATTCAGAAGTTGATATTGAAATTGCACCAGGAATTTTAATCAGCTCCCAAATAAGTACAGCTTCTGTTCAACGTTTACAATTAGCCGTAGGAAAAGAAGCTTATGCCATCATAAAAATCAATTCCGTTATGGTTGGTGTTGACGATTAATTTTTATCTATTTTTTAAAGCTTGTTTCAATTCCCGTACCCATTTCAATGCGGGAATTCCTGTTTTTTGTTTTATTTGTTGTGCTGTTTCTTTTAATTTTTCAAACTGAATATCCGGTATTTCTTTAAAAGCCAAAACAACAATATTTCCCTCTTCGCATTTTGGCATAGCTATAACGAAAGGAAATACTTTATTAATATTTCTCCAATTTTTTTGAAAACTTTTATGTTCTCCAAAAAGATTGACTGTCATTACACCGTTTTCGGTCAAACAAGCATGACATGCTTTATAAAATGCAATTGTATCTAAGACAGGTCCCCGATCAGTTGCATCATACAAATCAATATGAATTACATCGCTAGATTTCATATTGATTTCATCTGACACAAAATGCATAGCATCCATTTCAAGAACAGATAATCTATTATCCTCTGGTGGCATTGCAAACATTGTTTGAGAAATTGCAATAACTTCTGGATTCAACTCGATAGCAGTTATTTTTGTTTGAGGGAAATGTTTATAGCTAAACTTTGTTAATGCTCCTGTACCCAAACCTAACTGAACAATGTGCTCAGGATTTTTAACAAACAACATCCATGCCATCATTTGCCGAGCATAGGCAAGTTCTATTCGATATGGATTGCTGATTCTCATTGCACCTTGTACCCATTCAGTCCCAAAATGCAAATAACGAATCCCTTTATTTTCAGAAATAAGAATAGAAGAATAACGAGGTTTTTTATTCTTTACTTGCCTAGTTTGCATATTTCTTTGCCAATCAAAGAGCATTCTCCGCTGTTTTTAACAAATCAAAATGTTCTGTTGCCCATATATATATTTCACCACAAGGTGTCATAAAAGGCTCTTTCCATATTTTGATTTTTTCATTTCCTACGGAAATTTCTGCTGTTTCCCCATATTTTTCGTAAGGAAACTCAACAAACCTTACTTCTTCAAGTCTCCCATCACAATGGAGCATTTCTTCGATACAAAACACCCGCATTTCATTCCTCATTTCGCATCTTGTTATAAGTTTTAATTATTTGTTTTTATTTTTGTAGTAGCCATAAGCATTCCCTTGTGGCTTTTTGTTATCTTTTAATTCTTTTCTATCTTTTCTTTTCCAATCATTTTTCTTTTTATTATGCTTGTCTCTATACTGATCTCTAATCCAGTCGTCACGTTTTTTTTTATCATAATGATGTTCTTTTTTATCATCTCTTTCTTTTTGATTTAAGTGATTAGGTTTCTTATCATTGCGATGATAATTGTGTTCTTTTTTATCAAAATCAGCTTTAGGTCTTTTTGAATCTAAATCATTACGTTTTTTATCATTATGATGATAATTATGTTTCTGTTTATCAAAATCGTCTCTGTCTACTTTATGTCTTTTCGAATCTAAGTTGTCACGTTTTTTATCATTAAGTCTTTTTTGGACATTATCATCAACACGTTCAAAATTTTTTTCTTTTATTGCAGATTCTGCCATTACCGGTATAGCAATGATGAAAGAAAGATATATTAGAAACCCTTTGAATCTTTTCATATTAACCTCTCTTTAATTTCAAAAATAAAAAACATCCTTAAAAGCTTTTCAATTAAAAGTCATACCAAAATATACTGTTTTTCTATTTTATTTTTTCTAGTTATTACAACCTATTACATATTCGATAATAAAGAATCACTCATCGTAATAAACATTTTCATTTATTAAATTAACACCTCAAATACAGTACCCTATAAGTAAAAATGTTTATCTCATGATATTGAAATTTCTCTATCAAATATAGAATAGATTTTGTTTTTGACTTCTCGTTCTCAATTCAAATATTTTGAAGCAGTATAATTACATATAACATATACTCATTTTTAATTTCACAAACCTATGTTTCTGCATATGAAATTATTGGTATTTAAACAAGTAAGCATAATCTATACAGAAAACCCGCCAAACACTAGGTTTTATGCAAGTAGTATGTATATTAATAATTTTATGGAATGTTATTTTGGCCTCGCCGGCAGGAATTGAACCTGCATCCCACGCTTAGGAGGCGTGTGCACTATCCATTGTGCTACGGCGAGCTCTCTAAAACTCTAAGGAAAGATATTTTACAGTAACAAAAGTTTCTAGACGAGAGTGAAATACATAACCATATAAAAACAAATGTCTTTTTTAAAATAATTACATTTTCTATTTACACATTCATTCTCTTTTATGGCACTTTTATCATTTGCAAATGCTCAATTAGCTTTTGGTCATTTTCCAATGCTAGATAATGCAAACTTCTCTATTGAAGAAGGAGAACGCGTTGGATTAATAGGTCGTAATGGAACAGGAAAATCCTCCTTACTGCAAGTTTTATCAGGAAAAACTCTTCTAGATGATGGATTGTTTACCATACAGCAAGGCTTACGCATTGCATTTGTAGAACAAGAGCCCCAATTTAACTCTCAAATATCTGTTTTTGAGGCAGTTGCAGCAGGATTAGCCAATATTCAATCGATGTTAGCTGAATACGATTCTCTAACGAAAAAACTAGAAAAAAATCACGATCCAGTTATTTTGGAAAAATTACATCTTCTTCAGGACTTACTGGATACTCACAATGCATGGAATCTAACTAACCAAGTTGAAACCATTCTTCAACAGCTCTCTCTTAAAAAGGATGACATTATAGAGACTCTTTCTGGAGGTATGAGAAAACGAGTAGCTCTTGCACAAGGACTCGTTGCTAAGCCAGATATTCTTCTTTTAGACGAACCGACAAATCATCTCGATTTCGATTCAATTTTATGGTTAGAAGCTCTTTTAAATGACTTTAGTGGAAGTATTGTATTTATTACTCACGATCGTCGTTTTTTAGATAATGTAGCAACTCGTATTGTGGAATTAGATAGAGGAAAACTTCTTTCATATCCTGGCAATTTCTCTACTTACAAAATTAGAAAAAGTGAACAACTTGCAATTGAAAATGTAGAAAATGCCAAGTTTGATAAATTTCTCTCTCAAGAAGAAATTTGGATTCGAAAAGGTATTCAAGCAAGACGAACCAGAAATGAAGGTCGTGTTAGACGTTTACAAGATTTACGAGCAACTCGCGCAGCACGACGGGATCGACAAGGACAAGTTCGAATGGATGTCTTTGCAGGAGAGCGATCTGGAAAAATTGTCGCTGAAATCAATAATATTGCCAAAAGTTATGGAGATAAAGTCATTGTTAATAACTTTTCGGACATTATTTTGCGAGGTGACAAAGTCGGTGTAATTGGTCCCAATGGGATTGGAAAAACGACACTTTTACGAATGATATTAGGTGAGGAATCTCCTGATAGTGGTTCAATTCGCCAAGGCGCTAATTTGCAAATAGCTTATTTCGATCAAATGCGTTCTCAACTAAATGAAAATATGAGCTTAGTTGATACTATTTCCCCTGGAAGCGAATGGATTGAAATAGGAGAACAAAAAAAACATGTAATGAGTTATTTAAGCGATTTTCTTTTTACACCAGAACGTGCACGATCTCCTGTTAAATCTTTATCTGGCGGCGAACGAAATCGTTTATTTTTAGCACGTTTGTTTGCTCGTCCTGCTAATGTTTTGGTATTAGATGAACCTACAAATGACTTAGATATAGAAACATTAGAATTACTAGAAGAACTTTTACAAGATTACCCAGGAACAGTTTTCTTAGTCAGCCATGATCGTTCCTTTATAGATAATGTTGTCACTCAAGTCATTGCTGCGGAAGGAGATGGTACCTGGAGAGAATATCCTGGAGGATATAGTGACTGGGAGAGAATGCGCCCTAAACAAGAAAAAATAAATGAAAACAAATCCTCTCCTAAAAAACAATTGGAGCAAAAAAAAGAAAAAAACGCCCCATCTCGACGAAAAAAATTAAGTTATAAAGAACAAAAAGAATTAGAAGAATTACCTAATCGAATTTCTCTTTTAGAGAACGAGCAAAATACTATTTTGAAAAGGCTATCTGATCCAAACTTGTACAAAAACAATCCGGAAGAAAGCATACTTTTAAATCAACGTTTTACAGAAATAGAAAATGAATTAATGGATTGCATGACTCGATGGGAGGAACTGGAATCTATGATTAAAAATGAATAGTTTTATGAAGATATACGTCTAAAATCACGAAGTCTAAAACCCATAATAAATAGTGATCCAAAATAGACAATTCCACAAAGTCCCATTACACCAGAAAGAGCCATTACTCTATAAAAAGGTGTTGATTGCATAGCAATCCAATCAAAATGAGAGGAAGACCAAAGTGCCACTCCTGCTAACAGGAAAAGTGCTCCTGTTAATTTAACTAAAAATATCAACCATCCTGCTTTAGGGACATAAATACCCAACCGCCTTAAACCAATATATAAACACATGGCATTCACACAAGCACCTAAACCAATTGCCAATGCCAAACCTGCATGAGCAATCCAAGGAACGAATGCAAAGTTCATCAACTGTGTCACAATTAAAACTACGATTGCAATTTTTACTGGCGTTTTAATATCCTGTTTAGCATAAAATCCTGGAGCTAAAATTCTTACTAAGATCAACCCTATTAACCCTACCCCATAAGCGATAAGAGCTTCTGAAGTCATCATGACATCTTGTGTATTAAACTTTCCATAATGAAAAAGCGTTGTAGTAAAAGGTTCTGGCAACGTCATCAAGAAAACAGCTGCAGGCATAGCAAGAATAAAAGTTAATCTAAGCCCCCAATCAAGTAATGCGGAATATTCTTCTACATCTTTTTTTGCATGTGCACGAGATAAACTTGGCAACAAAATCGTACCAAGTGCAACCCCTAAAAGAGCATTAGGAAATTCCATTAATCTATCTGCATAAGAAAGCCAAGATACACTTCCATTGGGCAAATGCGAAGCGATATTTGTATTGATCATTAAACTGATTTGCGCAACTGAAACTGCAAAAGTTGCAGGAATCATCTGACGAATGACTCTTCTAACACCTACATGGTTATATACCTCCCGCAATTTAAACGATATGCGAGGAAACATATTAATTTTTTTTAGAGCTGGAATTTGTATAAGAAGTTGTAATACTCCCCCAATAAAAACGGCAAAAGCCAAAGCATAAACTGGCTGCTCCATATAAGGAGCAACAAAAAGAGAAGCAACAATAAAAGAAATATTTAATAAAACAGGTGTAAAAGCTGGAATTCGAAACTCACGCCACGTATTAAGTATGCCTCCTGCTAATGCCACTAATGACATAAAAAGAATGTACGGAAACATAATCCGTGTCATTACAACTGACGAATGAAAAACCTCCGGATTTTCATCAAATCCCGTTGCGATTAAAAATACGACTATCGGCGCAGCAATTACACCTATTACTGTAACTAAAAGCAAAACCCAAAACAGGGCAGAAGCGACTTTATTAACTAATTCACGTGTCGCTTCTTCTCCCTTTTGATTGGAGTATTCAGCTAAGATTGGAACAAAAGCCTGTGAAAACGCACCCTCAGCAAAAAGACGTCTTAATAAATTCGGAATACGAAAAGCGACAAAAAAGGCATCGGTAAACCCAGAAGCACCAAATGCACGCGCGATCAACAATTCGCGTATTAAACCCGTAATACGCGAAAGCATTGTCATGCCGGAAATAGTAAAAAGTGTTTTCAACAAGTTCATGGTCAGGCATTATAGACTTCTATACACTTTGCTTCATACCTAAAAGCATATTCTTAATAAAAAAATATTTCTAAATAAAAAAAAGAATATTTTTTTGACCTTATTCTTAAGCACTTGTATAATTAGTAGCTTTCCATATTCATTTGGATCTTTTTAATTGTTTTTTTAGTTATTTTTGATGGAGTTTCCATGTACGCGGTCATAAAAACTGGCGGCAAACAATATAAAGTTGTCGTTGGAGAAAAATATAAAGTAGAACAGATACCGGCAGACATTGGATCCGAAATCACAATCGATCAGGTTCTCGCAGTTGGTGAAGGTGAAAGTATCCGCTTTGGAACACCTCTGGTTGAAGGTGCAACGGTTCAAGCTACGGTAGTTACGCAAGGGCGTCATCCTAAAGTTAAAATATTTAAGATGCGTCGTCGCAAACATTATCAAAAACGTCAGGGGCATCGCCAAAATTATACTGAACTACAAATCGTTTCCATCAACGCATAATTGCGGCTTTTTTATTAGAAACGAAACTTTTTCAGGAGCTTGAAATGGCACATAAAAAAGGAGGCGGCACAACTAGAAATGGCCGCGATTCACATTCTAAACGTTTAGGCGTTAAAGTATATAGTGGACAAACCATCAATGCAGGTGGCATTATTGTTCGTCAAAGAGGTACATCTGTACATCCAGGTGACAATGTTGGAATGGGTAAAGACCATACTTTATTCGCTTTAATTGATGGCAAAGTCAAATTTGTTGTTAAAGGTGAAAAAAATCGACAATACGCAACTGTTGTTCCTGCGTAAGTTGAAAGTTGTTATATGACACTTATAAAAAGGCTCTGTGCTTTAGCGGAGCCTTTTTTGTATTAAAGGATCCTCCTTTTTATGAAGTTTATTGACGAAGCAAAAATTGAAGTAATTGCTGGTAATGGTGGAAATGGAGTTGCTTCATTTAATAGAGAAAAATATCGTCCATTTGGTGGACCAGATGGCGGTGATGGAGGAAAAGGCGGAAGCATTTGGGCTATAGCTGATAATAATATCAATACACTCATAGATTTCCGTTATACAAAAGTCTTCCGTGCAAAAAATGGAGAAAACGGAAGAGGATCAGACCAATACGGAAAAGGCGCTGAAGATATTATTTTGCGTATGCCACTTGGCACAACAATACGTGACTTTAATACAAAAGAACTCATTGCTGATTTAACAGAAAATGGTCAACGCCACTTATTAGCACAAGGCGGCGAAGGTGGTTGGGGTAATATCCATTTTAAAAGCTCCACAAATCGTGCTCCTCGCCAAAAAACTGATGGAAAACCTGGAGAAAGAAAAGAACTGCAACTAGAACTGAATGTTTTAGCAGATGTTGGATTATTAGGTCTTCCAAATGCAGGAAAATCAACTTTAATATCAGCAGTTTCTAATGCACAACCTAAAATTGCTGATTACCCTTTTACAACACTTCATCCAAATTTGGGCGTTGTCCGTATTAGCCATGAAAAAAGCTTTGTTATCGCTGATATTCCTGGTTTGATTGAAGGAGCATCTGAGGGAGCTGGATTAGGTCATCGCTTTTTACGACATCTGCAACGTACTAATTTATTGTTACATATTGTCGATATTGCTCCTTTTAATGAAATGGCTGATCCTGTAAAAGAAGCAAAATCCTTAATAAAAGAACTAGAAAAATATGATCCTGAACTAGCTCAAAAACCAAGATGGTTAGTATTAAATAAGCTTGATATTGTTCCTAACGAAAATAAAGAAAAAATTGTTCGTGATTTTGTTAGACGTTTCAAATGGAAAGGACCTGTTTTTCATATTTCAGCAGCAACTCGAGAAGGTTGTATGCAATTAATGGAAGCAATATATCAGCATATTGACAACGAACGAAAAAATTTAGAACGATCTAAAAAAACCTCTGTACCAGAAGAAATTCGTAATATAGACTCTATAGATCCTGATGATCCACGCTTCAAAATTATCGAGTAATTTATTTTCAGTAATTTTATGAAATCAGTTATTCCTAATGCAAAACGCCTAATTATCAAAATTGGTTCCTCTTTACTAACAAATGATGGTAAAGGACTCGATCACGAAGTAATCGCTCGTTGGTCAGCACAAATCGCTCATCTACGGTCACTTGGTAAAGAAATTATCTTAGTGAGTTCCGGTGCAATTGCTGAAGGAATGTTGCGTTTAGGCTTTGACAAACGCCCAACCGACATTCATAAACTTCAAGCTTGTGCTGCTGTTGGGCAAATGGGATTAATACAAATTTATGAAAGTAGTTTTCGCGCCTATAACATCCCTACCGCACAAATTCTTTTAACACATGCAGATCTGTCTGATCGTGAACGCTATTTAAATGCCCGTTCGACTTTGCTAGAACTTCTTCAAATGGGCGTTATCCCAATAATTAACGAAAACGATACCGTAGTTACCGACGAGATTAAATTTGGTGACAATGATACTTTAGGCGCACTGGTAGCAAATCTTGTTGAAGCACATGTCTTAATTATTTTGACAGATCAACATGGTCTTTTTGATTCCGACCCCCGTAAAAATCCTAAGGCAAAACTTATTCAACATGCTAAAGCAGGAGATCCTGATTTAGAAAAAATGGCAGGAGGAGCAGGAAGTCATATCGGAAGAGGTGGGATGTTAACAAAAGTACTTGCGGCTAAACGTGCAGCTCGTTCTGGTGCTCATACTGTAATCGCATGGGGAAAATTAGAAAACATACTCATTCGATTAGCAGAAGGTGACTTAATTGGCACGCAATTAAAAGCAAGTTCAGGACATTTACAAGCTCGCAAACAATGGATTATTGATCATTTACAAACGGCAGGAAAAGTTTTCTTAGACACAGGAGCTGTACAAAAAGTACTAAAAGAAGGAAAGTCCTTATTACCTATTGGAATAACAGAAATTCGTGGCGATTTTCGAAGAGGGGAAGTGGTTGCCTGTTTTGATGAAAATGGACAAGAAATTGCACGCGGTCTTAGCAACTACTCTAGCTCAGACGCACAACGTATTTTGCGTCATAAATCATCTGAATTAGCTGATATTTTAGGATACCATGGGGCTCCAGAATTCATCCACAGAGACAATCTCGTATTACTATAGTTAAAACCGATTGTCGTATTTTTCACCTTGCAAGGAACGATTATGGCGAATACGGTAAAGCATTTGTTCCGGTTTGCCTGCAATCGTTTTTCCTTCACAAAAATAATCCAATACTAAAGACGCCTGTGGACGATTGGCATCCTGAAAATGAATATCTTTCCATTCTGAGTAGCGCGATGGAGACCACGTATTGTCATAACGACCTATGGCATATCTTCTATAATACCCACCATCACACTTTATGCCCTCATAAGTAATATTTTTTGCACCACCAGAACTTATTCCAACTAAAGTGTAACGAACTTCTTCCTCACCTACTGCCAATGATTTTGTATCAATAAAAAATTTTTGAGTTTGAATCGGGCTCACATAAAAAGGAAGCAAATCCTCTTCTTTGGGATAAGTTGGAAATTCAACTTTCCATTCTTTTTTAGGCTTAAAATCTTCCTCCTCATACATCCCTTTATAGCTTTTTCCTTGCATAGGAGGAATATCATCTGCTACAGCATTAAAACAAAAGCATAAAAAAAATAAAATGGAACATAACCGCAAGTTAGTTATTTTATTTTTTTTCATAATTCATCCTCAGCCTTCTCTATTCGTTTATTATTTTCCTCTACAATGATTTCCGACTTTGATTTACGTCGCCAAGAACGTTTTTTACTTTGAAAAGACAGCTGACTTCTTGGAGGGGGTGGCGTTAAAAAACGAGATAATTCATTTAACGCTTTAAAATAAACTTCTCTTTTAAATTCAATCACAACATCAAGAGGCACCCAATATTCATGCCAACGCCATGCGTCAAATTCTGGATTGTCTGTTAAGCGAAGATTAAAATCACTATCTCGACCTATCATTTGCAGCAAAAACCAAATTTGTTTTTGCCCACGGTAGTGCCCGCGAATCTCTCGCTTAATATAATGTTGCGGCACTTCATAACGAAGCCAATCACGAGTTCTACCGACAACTTTTACATGCTCTTTCTTTAAGCCTGTTTCTTCCATTAATTCACGGTACATTGCCTCTTCAGGCGTTTCACCGTGTTTAATTCCACCTTGCGGAAATTGCCATGAATGTTCGCGTGCTCGTTTTCCCCACCAAACTTCGTTATTTGCATTTAGCAATATAATGCCGACGTTAGGACGAAACCCTTCACGATCCAGCATAACCCCTCTTATACTGTGTTACCGATAGCCAATTTAATCAATCATGATCAAATTACAACAATCTTTTTATGTAAAACACGTCATTTTCTTACGGATTAACAAAAGTGTGAACTCATCGGTTAACGAATCCTATAGAATCTTATAAATTATAACCTCCTTGAACAAAAAATTCACTGTCATGCGTGCATCACAATTTTTTATTACTACACAAAAAGAAGCCCCTGCTGATTCTGAAATCATTAGCCATCAATTAATGATGAGAGCAGGAATGATTCGTCGTTTAGGTTCTGGTATTTATACCTATATGCCTTTAGGCCTGCGCATCATAAAAAAAATAGAAAATATTATTCGCGAGGAAATGAATCAGGCTGGAGCTATTGAATTATTAATGCCAATTGTACAGCCTGCCGAACTTTGGCAAGAAACTGGTCGATGGGATAAATATGGTCCCGAATTACTTCGTATAAAAGATAGACATGGTAGAGACTTTATTATTCAGCCAACTTCTGAAGAAGTTGTGACAGATATTGCGCGAAATGTAATCAAATCTTACCGTCAATTACCAGTCAATTTTTATCATATACAAACCAAATTTCGTGATGAAAGACGTCCTCGATTTGGCTTAATGAGAGGTCGAGAATTTACCATGAAAGATGCCTATTCCTTTGACAGAAATCGAGAAGGTTTAGAAAAATCATATCAAATCATGTTTGAAGCCTATACCAAAATCTTCACCCGATTAGGTCTACAATTTCGTGCTGTTGCAGCTGATAACGGTACAATTGGAGGAACAGGCTCACATGAATTTCACGTCATAGCTGAAACAGGCGAAGATGCCTTAGTCTATTGTCCAACTTCAGATTACGCAGCAAATATTGAAGCTGCTGAATCTTTACCTCCTACGAATCCTCGCCCCCTACCAAAAGAACTTATGAAAAAAGTTCCAACGCCAGGAAAAAAAGCTTGTGAAGATGTGACTGCATTTTTAAATATGCCACTTCAACAATCCGTTAAGGCAATTGCAGCAATTCGTTTAGATGTTGCAGATGATGCAAAAGATCGATTTGCTCTTATTCTTTTGAGAGGCGATCATGAACTAAATGAAATCAAAACACAAAAAATAATTGGTGCATTTAGATTTGCAGCTGAAGATGAAATTATTGCATATACCGGAAGTCCTTCCGGATATCTTGGTCCAGTTGGATTAAATAATAAAAATGGTGTGGTTGTTTATGCTGATCATACTGTTAGCGTCATGTCAGATTTTATTTGTGGCGCAAATGAAAAAGATCACCATTTAACTGGTGTTAACTGGGAACGAGATGTTCCGTTACCATCATGCATAGATGATTTTCGCAATGTAGTAGAAGGCGACCCTTCTCCAGACGGAAAAGGACACCTCGCAATTCAAAGAGGAATTGAAGTTGGTCATGTATTCCAACTAGGTACACACTACTCAGCAGATATGAACGCCACTTTCTTAGATGAAAATGGAAAACCTCAGTTCATGGAAATGGGTTGTTACGGAATAGGTGTGACTCGAATAATGGGGGCTGCCATTGAGCAAAATAATGATGAACGTGGAATTATTTGGCCTTTGAGCATTGCTCCTTTTGAAATTGTGTTATGCCCTGTTGGATACGAACGTAGCGAACTCGTTAAAACAACAACTGATAATCTATTTTCTCAACTCCAAAATGCTGGAATTGAAGTTATTTTAGATGATCGAGGAGAACGCCCAGGTGTTATGTTTGCTGATTGGGAACTAATTGGCGTTCCTCATCGTGTAGTAATTGGCGAACGTAGCTTAAAAGAAAATATGTTGGAATATCAAGGAAGAAGAGATAAAACAGCAACAGCTATTCCGCAATCAGAAATACTGTCATTCATTCAAAATAAACTAACACAAGCTTAATTTCTTTAATAGAAGAAAGGCATTTTGCTTTCTGAAATGCCTTTCTTTATAACACACTAATTAATATGGCTTATACAGCCCATTGACGACAATGCTCGGCATCATCCCAGAAATAATATTCCATCCTGCTTGAAATCATAAACGCGTCATACATTTTTTTGCGTTCTTTATCACCAGCTTCTTCTGCTAAACGACTTGTTAATTCAACTGCTTGATCAACAATTTTGGTAAATTCATCGCCAGAATAAACCTCAATCCATTTTTCATATGGATTAGGATGTTGAGCTTTTTTAACAATATCTTTACCTACTTCGTTATAAATCCAAAAACAAGGTAATAATGCTGCAAACGCCTCTCCTAAATTAGCTGTTGCAGCACGTTCAACCAAATAAGATGTATACATCATGCATGCAGGTGCTTTTATCTCAATGGGCTTAACATCAAAAAATTTAAAATAATGCTCATGTAATTCTCTTTCTGCAATTAATGCCCCCTGAGAAAAATTAAGTAACAAAGCAACATCTTTTTCTGTCGTAAACCTAGCACCGACCATAGCGAGAGCACGAGCATAATCAATTAAATAAAGACTATCTTGCTGCATGTAATAAACAAATTTATCTTTAGCAAGCGTTCCATCGCACAACGCCAAATTAAAAGGATGTTCACAAATATTTCTCAATAAAGGCTGAACATCAGAAAAAATTTTTTGTATAAACGACATTAATCACCAAAAAACAAAACAGTTAATTCATTTTTTTCTGATTTTAGCTAACTTTAGCAAAAGTTAGTAACATTTCGCATAATTAATTAACTTAGGTTATTTGAAACTAATTTAGTCAATTCAAACATAGAAACCTGTTTATGTTCGCCAAAAATTAATTTCAATTTATCATCAGCATTAATCATGGTGCGATTAGATGCATCTTGTAAATTATTCTTCTTAATATAAGCCCAAACTTTCTTGGTTACCTCTGTTCTTGGAATCGGTTTCTTTCCAACAATTGCACTCAAAGCAACAGAAGGAGTAACTGGCTTCATAAAAGCAGCGTTTGGGGTACGTTTAGATGGCGTTTTTTTTGCAACTGTTTTTGCGACTTCCTTTTTGGTAGCTGTTTTCTTAGCAGATGTTGCTACTTTTGCCGCAGAATCCGCTTTTTTTGAAGTTGTTACTTTTTTAACTGAATCGGTTTTCTTCGTAGTTGTTACCTTTTTTTCAGTTTTTTTTGCTGCAGTTTTTTTTGTTGTAGCCATTTTTTGCCTCATAAATCAAAAACATCGGAAACCTCATAAAAATATAGGTGCTAAATTAAGGCAGTTGCAAGTTTTTTTTTATTTTTTTCTAAAAACTGTCGCTTATTTGTCAATTTTTATAAAAAAAACAGAGTGTTAAGTAACTTAAACGCTGTTTTTTTATAAAAGAAAAATTTAAAACTACCTATAAAACACGCAAAATAGGTTAACGCATTCCAGGCATAAATCCTTTTAAGCTTCGCATCATTTTCATCATGCCGCCACCTTTCATTTTCTTTAACATAGATTGCATTTGTTCATATTGCGATAACAATCTATTAACATCCTGAACTTGCACTCCCGCTCCAGCGGCAATTCTTCGTTTTCTAGATGCTTTTATAATATCTGGTTTGGCTCTTTCTGCCGGAGTCATTGAATTAATAATACCTTCCATACGCACTATTTGGCGATTTGCTTTTTCCATATTTGCATTTTGTGCAGCCATTTGAAACTGTGCCGGCATTTTTCCCAAAAATCCAGAAAGTCCTCCCATGCTTTGCATTTGAGCTATTTGCGCTTTGAAATCATTTAAATCAAAACGTCCACCACTTTTGAGTTTCTTTTCTAAATCTTGCGCAGCTTGAACATCAACCGCTTTTCTAGCTTCTTCTACAAGAGCTAGAATATCCCCCATACCTAAAATACGATTTGCCATTCGGGCAGGATCAAAAACTTCCAACCCATCTAATTTTTCAGAAACGCCAACAAATTTAATTGGTTTTCCTGTTATGTGACGAACAGATAAAGCTGCACCACCACGTGCATCACCATCGAGTTTTGTTAAAACAATACCTGTTAACGGTAAAGCTTCACTAAAAGCTTTAGCAACATTAACTGCATCTTGCCCTAACATCGCATCCACAACAAAAAGTGTTTCAATAGGAGAAACAGCTTCATGTAAAGCAACAACCTCTTGCATCATTTCTTCATCAATACCCAAACGACCTGCGGTATCAATAATAAGAACATCATAATAATACCGACGAGCATGATCAAAAGCTGCTTTCGCTATTTCTACTGGCTTTCCAGAAACTTCAGAAAGATAAAAATCAACTCCGGCTTGTTGTGATACTGTTTCAAGCTGTTTTATTGCAGCGGGTCGATACACGTCTGTTGAAACTGTTAAAACTTTCTTTTTATTTGCAGTTGTTAAATGACGTGCCAATTTACCTACTGTTGTCGTTTTACCAACCCCTTGCAACCCTGCCAAAAGAATAACGGCAGGAGGTTGAGTTGCAAAATTTAATTTCGTAGCATCTTTTCCAAGATCGCTACCCATAATGTTTGCTAACTCCTGCTGCACAACCCCAACAAGAGCTTGCCCAGGTGTGAGGGAACCAATAACTTCTTCCCCCATCGCTTTTTCTCGTACACGACCTATAAAATCACGCACTACAGGCAATGCCACGTCAGCTTCAAGTAATGCCAAACGAATTTCTCGCAACATTTCTGCAGAATTAGATTCAGTCAAACGAGCTTCTCCGCGCATCGTTTTGACAACCTTGGCTAATCGTTGTGTTAGATTATCTAGCATGTCTATAAAAAAAATAAAAAATTAAAAAAGTATTTATCGTCAATTAATGTATATTCATATTGTATATTCCATCATAACATCCCATTCTCATAAAATTATTTATCTATAAAAATTTAATAAAAATGATCTACGACATTGAACTAAGAAACTTTTTTTTATACCTTAAATGTCTTTAACGAAACTAACCATTTTTCTAACCGCTTTTTTTGTTGCGAATCGCGGTTTGGATAATCTACAATGGACTTTAAACTTAACTTAATGTAACTTCCACTGAAGAAATATTTTGCATAAAAGAAGGATTTTGATATGACAACAGATATTGCAATTGCCCAAAGAGCAAAGATGTTACGCATCAGTCAAGTCGCTCAGCGTTTCAATATTGAGGAAGAATACATGGAGCCTTACGGGTACTATAAGGCAAAAATTTCCTTAGAGTTCATTGAGTCCCTAAAAAACAAGCCAAATGGCAAACTTATATTAGTTACTGCTATTAATCCAACTCCTGCTGGAGAAGGTAAAACAACAACCTCCATTGGTTTAGGTGATGCATTAAATAGAGTAGGAAAAAAAGCCATTATATGTCTTCGCGAACCATCAATGGGACCTGTATTTGGAATGAAAGGTGGTGCTGCTGGTGGTGGATATGCACAAGTAGTCCCAATGGAAGACATTAACCTGCATTTCACCGGTGATATTAGTGCTGTCTCTCTTGCAAATAATTTGTTAGCAGCATTAATTGATAACCATATTCACCACGGTAATGAATTAGGCATTGATGCACGACGTATCATGTGGAAACGTGTTATTGATATGAATGACCGTGCATTGCGAGATGTGACGGTTGGACTTGGCGGTCCAGGCAATGGTTTCCCACGTTCAGACGGGTTCGATATTGCTGTTGCTTCAGAAGTAATGGCTATTTTCTGTTTAGCTACTGGATTAGAAGATTTAAAAGATCGTTTAGGTCGTATTGTAATTGGTTATACACGTGATCTTCGCCCTATTTTGGCAAGTGATTTGAAAGCGCATGGCGCGATGGCTGCTTTATTAAAAGATGCAATTAAGCCAAATATGGTTCAAACACTTGAAAATAATCCAGCCTTTATTCATGGTGGACCTTTTGCAAATATTGCTACTGGCGCAAACTCAGTTATTGCGACATCAGCCGCATTAAAATTAGCTGATTATGTTGTTACAGAAGCCGGTTTCGGGGCTGATCTTGGGGCTGAAAAATTTGTTGATATTATATGTCGCAAGTCTGGTTTCAAACCTGATTGCGCTGTCATCGTCGCAACAGTACGTGCTCTAAAATATCATGGTGGTGTAGAGTTACCAGACTTAAATCAAGAAAATCTAGCAGCTCTTGAAAAAGGTATTGAAAACTTAGAGCGCCATATCAGTAACATCAGAAATCATTATGGTTTGCCTTGTATCGTTGCAATCAATCACTTTACATTAGACACAGATGCTGAATTGAAGTTGCTTAAAGATAAAATGGCTACTCAAGGTGCTCCTGTTGTTATTTCTAAACACTGGGCAGAAGGCGGAAAAGGTGCTGAAGACTTAGCTAATGCTGTTATTAATATGGTTGAAACCACACCATCAAACTTCAAATTCGTCTATGAAGAAAATGATTCTTTATGGAATAAAATGACAGCAATTGCGACTAAGTTATACGGTGCAAGAGATATTATTGCCGATAGTCGAGTTCGAGCACAAATTAAGAAATTAGAAGATGATGGGTATGGTTCATATCCAATTTGTGTCGCAAAAACACAATACTCATTTTCAACAGATCCTGCATTAAGAGGCGCACCATCCGGACATTCTGTTCCGATACGTGAAGTCAAGCTTGCTGCAGGAGCTGAATTTATTATCATGATATGTGGTGACGCTATTATGACAATGCCGGGCTTACCACGCGTTCCTTCTTCTAACATGATTGATGTGGATGCAGATGGTAGAATAATCGGATTATTCTAATAAATATTGTGTAAACTATACCTGTAAGTAGTAGAAAACCAAATTTCTATTACTTACAGTAAATCTAGAAGTTGTTTAAAACTAAAAATTAAACCAAAAATCAATAAAAGCGGTGCACTGGATTGATAAGAATGCCATATGGAAAAGTATAAACGCCTCATCCATGTTGCCGAAAAAAGATAAAAGAGGGAAAGAAAGATGAAATACGCGATTATTGGTGCTGGCGCAATTGGAGGCTACGTTGGCGTTAAATTGGCATTATCAGGAGAAGACGTCACCTTCATTGTTCGTGGAGCCAACTTAGAAGCCATCAAAGAAAATGGTGCAAAATTAATTATGAATGATGGCTCTGAGCTCATCGCAAAAAATGTCAAGGCAACAAACAACTATAAGGAAGTTGGTCCTGTTGATGTCGTTATTCTTGCAATGAAAGCTCATCAGGTTGAAGCTGTTGTAGATGATGTACAACATCTTTTTGGACCAGATACCATTGTTATTACCATGCAAAATGGTATTCCTTACTGGTATTTCCATAAACACGGTGGTCCTTATGAAGGAGCTCGTATTCAAAGTGTTGATCCAACGGGTCAAATTGCATCTAAAATCCCTGCAGATCGAGTACTGGGGTGTGTTGTCTATCCAGCATCAGAACTTATTGCACCTGGTGTTATTCGACACATCGAAGGAGACAGATTCCCAATTGGTGAATTAGATGGTTCAATTACTGAACGTGCTCAAAAAGTATCCGATTCTTTCATTAAAGCTGGATTTAAATCCCCTATCTTGGAAAATATTCGTTCAGAAATTTGGTTAAAACTTTGGGGGAATTTAACCTTTAATCCAATCAGCTCACTTTCTCATTCTACTTTGGTTGATATTTGTCAATTCCCATTAACGAGAGAATTGGCTGGCGATATGATGATTGAGGCTCAACGTATTGCTAATAAATTGGGTATTGAGTTCCGTGTACCTCTTGAAAAAAGAATTCAAGGAGCTGAGAAAGTTGGTAAACATAAAACATCAATGTTGCAAGATGTTGAAGCAGGACGTGCTCCAGAAATTGATGCTTTAGTTGGTTCTGTAGTTGAACTCGGAAGAATTACTCATACAGCAACTCCTCACATCAATACTGTCTATGCACTAGTTAAACTGCTAGCAAAAACAATGGAAGAAGAAGAAGGACATGTCCGTTTAAAAGGTAAAAACCAAACTTCGTCACACTAAGCCGTTTTTTTATTAAGCTTTGTTGTTAATAACGCACAACAAAGCTTAATAATTTACAAAAAGCATTAAAAATAATAGAAAATACTAATTAGAAACATTATCTTCATTCAGTGTTTCCAAAGATAGTATGTTCAACCAATTTACATCCTATAGAGAAACTATTATGGTAGCGCCAACCCTCGATAAAATTACATCATTTCTCCCTCCAAAACGAATTTTGATGGGCCCTGGTCCTTCAAATATTAATCCACGTGTTCTGGACGCAATGAGCAGACCTGTTATTGGACACTTGGATCCTGCCTTTGCTGGCATGATGGAAGAAATGAAAGTCCTTTTACGTTATGTTTTCCAAACCAAAAATTTCTTAACCTATCCTGTTTCAGGTCCTGGTTCTGTCGGTATGGAAAACTGTTTTGTTAACTTGGTTTCACCTGGAGATCCGGTAATTGTTTGTCGTAACGGTGTCTTTGGTGGACGCATGATTGAAAATGTTGAGCGTGCAGGTGGTATTCCTATCATCATTGACGATACATGGGGTGAACCAGTAGACCCAAATAAAGTCGAAGATGCTCTTAAACAAAATCCGAAAGCAAAAGTAGTTGCTTTTGTTCATGCAGAAACATCAACAGGATGCGAATCCGATGCAAAAACCATTGCACAAATTGCTCATAAATACGATGCAATGGTTATTGTTGATGCTGTCACCTCTCTTGGTGGTTGCCCTGTACTTGTTGATGAGTGGGGATTAGATGCTGTTTATTCTGGTACACAAAAATGTCTTTCCTGTGCACCAGGACTCTCTCCCGTTACTTTCTCAGAACGTGCAGTAGAACATATAACTAGCAGAAAAGGAAAAGTTCAAAGCTGGTTCATGGATGTCAACCTTATTCTGAATTACTGGGGTAACACAGCTCGTACATATCATCATACTGCACCGATTAATCCACTGTATGGTTTGCATGAGGCACTTTTACTGATTAAAGAAGAAGGTATTGAAAATTCTTGGGCTCGTCATGTTAAACACTACCAAGCATTAAAAGCTGGTTTTGAAGCTTTAGGATTAAACTTTGTTGTAAAAGAAGAAAGCCGTCTCCCACAAATGAGCACCATTTATGTACCTGAAGGTATTGATGAAGCTGCTGTCAGAAGAACACTTTTAAATGATTACAATTTAGAAGTAGGATCAGGACTTGGTCCAATGGCAGGAAAAGTTTGGAGATTTGGTTTAATGGGACAAACTGCACAACAAGAAAACGTTATGCTTTGCTTGTCTGCTTTAAGTGCTGTTTTATCAAATATGGGTTATTCTGTTAAAGCAGGTGCCGCTGAAGCTGCGGCTCATAAAGTTTATGCAGCTCAACACGAAGCTGCAGCACTTGCAGTTGCAAAATAAAAAAACAACATAACAAAAAAACCGTAAAGCATTTAGCTTTACGTTTTTTTTTGATATTCAATTATCTAAAATTGATCTTCTGCCGTTCCAATTCGTTTCCCAGGATTCAATTCTTCTAAGGCAAGCAAAGCTGCTGTTTGATCTGCTGTAGCAAAAGTGTCTTGAATACGATGATATAAATCTGTTACAAGAGAGGTCAAAGGCAAATGCAAACCTACATCAGTTGCTGCTGCAAGTATGTTATCCATATCTTTTACCTGACTTTTTACTTGCCCACCAGGAATAAAATTACGATCCAACATACGTTGTCCATGAACCTCAAGAATACGACTTTCTGCAAATCCACCTCTAATAGCAGCTCTAACTGCTGCTGGATCAGCACCACCTGCTTGTGCCAATAGAAGAGCTTCAGCAACAATACTAATTGTTCCACCAACAATTAGTTGATTGCAAAGTTTGGCTAGTTGCCCACAACCAGCAGGACCTACTAACACTGGCCGCCCCATTACTTTTAACAAGGATTTTGCTCGTTGAAAATCTTCCTCATTCCCCCCTGCCATAATAGCTAGAGTTCCAGCTTCTGCTCCTACTACCCCACCAGAAACTGGCGCATCTAAAAAAGAAACCTGATGTTTTTTTAGTAAATCATGAATTTGAATTGCTTCTGATTGACGTGTTGAACTCATGTCTATGACAAGCGTTCCTGGACGTAAAGAAGGCAAAATAGATGAAAGCACTTCTAAAACAACTGGCCCTGCTTCTAGCATAGTAATCAAAATATCAGCAGACTGAGCTGCCTCAGATTTATCTACTATTTTTGCACCGACTTTCAGTAATGGTTCTGCTTTTTCTCTTGTTCGATTCCACGCAAATAGAGGATAACCTGCTGCACAAATTCGGGAAGCCATCGGCAACCCCATTAAACCAATTCCCAAAAAAGAAACCTGTGGAAGATCTTTTTTAATCAAGTTACCCTCGTCTTAAATAATTGATTACAAATATTCAAAAAATTAGAAGCGATAAGCTGCTCTTAACATCAACAAGTTTTCACCGCTGTTATGTTCAGAAATACCAGCATTTGAATAGTGTTGCAATCTTAACCCCAGATCCAAATTGTTATCGAAAACATAACCAACACCAACGTGCTCAGTAAACTGGAAAGATATTCCCATATTGTTTCCTGCATTGTTGTATGGTTTGGAGAAGAAAGCAAAACCAATACCACCCTCTATGTAAGGGCCTTTTTTATCAGTACTCATGAAGCGAAATACTGGTGTTAATCCAACAACAGCCAGTTCTTTATCTTCATCTTTTCCTTTCCAATCAGAAGCATGCCACCATGCAGCATTCAAGTCGAAATAACCATCAAGACTTGTGCCATTAGAATTAAACCAGTTTTGATTCCAGTCCCATTGAGCGCCAACACGAGTGACCATCAAATCATCTTCACCCATACCAACTTCAATAGAAGTGCTATCAGGTGTCAAATCAACTGCATGACTGATACCATGAACAGAAAGCAGTATTACTCCTGCTGCAAAAACAGAAAAAAACCGTTTTAACAATTTCATAATTTACCTTTCAACTATTAAATATCAACACTAAATTTCTTTTGCTAACTTTGAAGCAAGTCCTGTATAGGTCGCTGGTGTTAATGCCATTAACTCCTTTTTAACATCTTCTGGCAAATTTAATTCCGCCACAAAACTATGCAATTCTTGCTTTGTAATTCCTTTTCCTCTTGTAAGTTCTTTTAAACGCTCATATGGATTTTCTACACCATAACGACGCATAACAGTTTGTACGGGTTCTGCTAGAACTTCCCAAGCATCATATAAATCTTCAGCTATTTTCTCGGTATTTACTTCCAGTTTATTTAATCCACGCAAACAACTATCGTAAGCCAATACTGTATATCCCATTGCTATACCAATATTTCGCAATACAGTTGAATCTGTGAGGTCTCGTTGCCATCTTGAAATCGGCAGTTTCTCTGCCATATGGTTCAAAAGTGAGTTGGCTAATCCAAGATTTCCTTCAGAATTTTCAAAATCAATTGGATTCACCTTATGAGGCATCGTACTCGAACCAATTTCACCTGGCTTAGTTATTTGCTTAAAATAACCTAAAGAAATATAACTCCAGATATCTCGGTTTAAGTCTATAAGAATAGTATTGGTTCGTGCAATAGCATTAAATAATTCTGCAATGTAATCATGGGGTTCGATTTGAATCGTATACTGATTAAAACTCAATCCAAGTTGGTTTTCTACAAAATCTTTGGCAAAAGTTTCCCAGTCAAAATCAGGATACGCAGCTAAATGTGCGTTGTAATTACCCACCGCTCCGTTCATTTTTCCTAATATTTCGACTTCTGCTATTTTTTTTCGAGACCGTTGCAATCTCGCAACAACATTAGCAATTTCCTTGCCTAGCGTTGTTGGACTCGCTGTTTGCCCATGTGTACGAGAAAGCATAGAAACATCGGCATAAAGATGAGCCAAATTACGCAAACGTAAAATAACATTATCTAATGCTGGCAAAACTACATTATCTCTTGCCTCTTTGATCATCATCCCATAAGAAGTATTATTAATATCTTCTGAAGTACATGCAAAATGAATAAATTCAGCTACATTTTGTAATTCTGCTTGAATCGCCTCATCAACTTTTATGCTTTTGGGATCTAGCTTGGATAATTCTGATGGCAAATTTAAACCAAGAGACTCCTTCAACCAATATTCAACAGCTTTAACATCATGATTGGTTACCAACTCAAACTCTTTGATACGAGTTGCATCGTTAATTGAAAACTCGTTGGATAGTTTATTCAACAGCGTTTTTGCTTTATCAGAAAAAGGAGAAATCTCAGAAAATCCAGCCTGAGAAAGGGCTAATAACCATGCTATTTCAACCTTTACTCGATAGTGCAGAAAACCTGCCTCTGACAAAATCGGACGCAATTTACTGATTTTATTTAGATAGCGCCCATCAAGCGGAGAAAGGGCAGAAAGAGCAGAAAATTCCATTTTTATACCGTAAATAAGCAATAAGCTTCAAGTGAAAAAATAATTTTTAATTTTATCATTACCCGAAAGTAAAAAAACATTCCGCTTGTTTCACAACAAAGTATCTTTTAACCCTAATGCTATATAACAATAAATCCCATTAAGCCCCCGTTAACATTCAGTTAGTTGTACTTTAGGTTAGTTTCTTTTTGCTTAAATAAATGAGTTAGCTAAATAAGTAATAAATCTTGCTCTTTATTTGAAAGATTATCAGGACGTATCTCTTTCTCAGAAACACGTCCTATTTGAAAAATATACTTATTCTGTAACGGGATATCCTTTTTCAATAATTCCCCCACCGAGACAAACATCACCTTGATAAAAAACTGCTGATTGTCCTGGTGTAATCGCCCACTGAGGATCTTGAAAATTAGCAGAAAATTGAGCATCTTCTGAAAGATTTAACTGACAAGGAATATCTTTTTGACGATAACGTGTTTTTACAGAGACCTCTTTATCATTAGGCGAAATTCCCTTTATCCAACTCGTTTGTCCCGCGAAAAGTCCTGTAGAAAGTAACCAAGGATGTGTGTGCCCTTGAACTACATATAACGTATTATTTGGAATATCTTTTTTTGCAACATACCATGCATCACTTGATCCATCAGCCTTTTTATATGCTTTCAAACCGCCAATTCCAATGCCTTTTCTTTGCCCGATAGTATAAAAACTTAATCCAACATGCTCACCAATCACTTTTTCATCAGGCGTTTTTATTGGTCCTGGTTCATATGATAAATAGCGATTTAAAAAAGCACGAAAAGGTCTTTCTCCAATAAAACAAATTCCTGTTGAATCCTTTTTTCTTGCATTATGCAATCCAAGTTTTTCTGCAATTTTTCGAACTTCTGTTTTAGAAATATCTCCTAATGGAAATAAAGTTTTTGAAAGTTGTTTTTGATTTAAACGGTGCAAAAAATAACTTTGATCTTTACTATCATCTTTTGCTTTTAACAATTCAAAAAAACCATTTTGTTCTCTGACACGGGCATAATGACCTGTCGCAATTTGTTCTGCACCAAGCGATACAGCATGATCAAGAAAAGCTTTAAATTTAATTTCTGCATTACATAAGACATCAGGATTAGGGGTACGGCCTGCTTCATATTCCCTAAGAAATTCTGCAAATACTCTTTCTTTATACTCAGCGGCAAAATTAACTGCTTCGATATCAATTCCAATGACATCAGCAACCGTTACCGCATCTAACCAATCTTGTCTTGCTGAACAATATTCACTGTCATCGTCATCTTCCCAATTTTTCATAAAAAGTCCGACGACCTCATATCCTTGCTCTTTCAACAACCAGGCAGCTACTGATGAATCCACTCCACCTGACATGCCGATAACGACTTTTTTTCGACTCATGATATTGCTCTATTAACAAATTTATATCTTGATACAAATGATAACGGAGCTTTTTGTCCCGTTACATAATCTTCAATGCACTGCATGACAACCGCACTACGATGGCGTTCTGGACAAGACATAATCTCTTCTTTTGTCATCCAAACTGTTCTTAAAATATCTGGATCTAATCGATGATTGTGCTGCTTTCCAATCGTTCCAGTGAAAGCAAAACGGATATAACTAATATCTGTTCCATTTTCCATACGATAATTTAAATGATAGGTGCCTAAAAAGCCATCAGGCTGAAAATCATAAGCACTTTCTTCAAATACTTCTCTTATAACAGCTTGTTGTATCGTCTCTCCAGGCTCAAGCAAGCCACCTGGTTGATTTAAGGTTATCGAACCATCTGCTTCCTTTTCTTCCACAAACAAGAAACGACCATCTTGTTCAATGACTGCGGCAACAACAATGTAAGGTCTCCATATTTCCGACATTTTCTTTCCTGTTTAACACCAACGGCAATACCGTATTTAACTCTTCTTTTTTTGTTTAGCGCATATATTTTTATGCTGATAAACTGAATAAATTCAATATACTTGTTCTTTTATTATTAATTTCAATCAGAAATGCGTGTTATTTTCGCATTTATTTGATTTTTCAGCCAAAAAATTGTGTATTATAAAAACCTTTTGAAGAATGCTTTTCTTTTTTATTGGAGGATATATGAGGATCGGCATCCCCGCCGAAACAGTAATAGGGGAAACTCGTGTAGCTGCTACTCCGGAAACAATCCGGAAACTCCTTGCAAAAAAACACCAGGTAATTGTAGAAGCTGGGGCAGGGGTTCGTTCAAGTATACCTGATAACGCTTATCAGGAAGTTGGTGCGCAACTTGGAAATGCCGTAGATGCATTTTCATGTGACATTGTATTAAAAGTACGCGCTCCTACCGAAAAAGAACTGCCTCTAATGAAGTCTGGCACGGTTTTAATAGGTATGTTAAATCCTTTTGATGTAGAAAATATTTCAAAAATGGCGTCTCAAGGTTTAACTGCATTTGCACTTGAAGCTGCTCCGCGTATATCTCGTGCACAATCACTTGATGTTTTGTCTTCTCAAGCCAATATTGCCGGCTATAAAGCTGTTATGATAGCCGCAGATACCTATCAACGTTTCATGCCTATGTTGATGACTGCGGCAGGAACAGTAAAAGCTGCTCGAGTACTCATTATGGGTGTTGGAGTTGCAGGGTTACAAGCTATTGCAACAGCAAAAAGACTAGGTGCTGTAATTGAGGCATCTGATGTACGTCCACCAGTAAAAGAACAAGTAGAATCATTAGGCGCAAAATTCATTGATGTTCCTTATGAAACTGATGAAGAAAGAGAAATAGCACAAGGTATCGGTGGCTATGCGAGACCTATGCCAGAAGCATGGATGAAACGTCAAGCTGCTTTAGTTCATGAACGGGCTAAACTTGCCGATATTATTATTACAACAGCTCTTATACCTGGAAGAAAAGCTCCTGTACTTATTTCCGAAGAAATGGTTAAATCCATGAAACCTGGTTCTGTTATCGTTGATATGGCAATAGAACAAGGCGGAAATTGTGTACTATCTGAATTAGGAAAAACCGTTACCAAATATGGTGTACATATTGTTGGTATACCTAATCTTGCCACTTTAGTCGCAGCAGATGCTTCGGCACTATATGCTAGAAACCTGCTTGACTTTTTGTCTCTAATCTTAGATAAAGACAATAACCTTGCCATTAATTTAGATGACGAAATCGTCGTTGCAACACGTATGTGTGCAAATGGTGAAATATTTCGCAAATAGGAGACCCTAAAAAATGTATCGAATCATGTTACGTTCAAAAATTCATCGTGCTTCTGTTACACAATGTGACCTTAATTATGAAGGTTCTTGTGGTATCGATCAGGATTTAATGGAAGCTGCAGGAATTCTCGAATACGAACGCATTGAACTTTACAACGTTAATAACGGTGAACGTTTTTCAACTTACACAATTCCTGGAAAACGCGGTTCAGGTGAAATTTCTTTAAATGGTGCAGCAGCTAGACGCGCTGAATTAGGTGATCTGTTAATTATTTGCACCTATGGTCCAATGACTGACGAAGAAATTAAAACTTTTAAACCAAAAATTGTTTTCGTAGATGAAAATAACAAAATTTCCAGTATAAAAGAAGAAGTGTAACAGGCTTCTAAATGGACGTAAGCATCACATTAATTAATCTCATTATTTTTGTGTTAGCCATTTATGTTGGCTACCACGTTGTTTGGACTGTTACACCTGCTCTTCATACGCCTTTAATGGCTGTTACAAACGCTATTTCGGCAATTGTTATTGTTGGTGCCATGCTAGCAACAACATTAACTGAAAGTGTAGTTGGACAAACTATGGGAACACTAGCTGTCATATTGGCAGCTATTAATGTGTTTGGCGGATTTTTAGTGACCCAACGTATGTTGGAAATGTTCAAGAAAAAAGATCCCAAAAATACTAACAAGGAGAGCTAATAATGAGCATGAATGTTGTTACTCTGCTCTATCTTGTTGCTTCCGTCTGTTTTATTCAAGCATTAAAAGGATTATCGCATCCTTCTACAGCAAGACGAGGAAATGTTTTTGGAATGGTGGGTATGGCAATAGCCACCATTACAACCATTGCCCTTATTGTCAATTTAAAATCTGATTTTGTAGGATCCAGTAGCAATTTAGGATACAGTCTATTAGCGGGCGGTATTCTTGTTGGAGGATTAATTGGCGCAATTATGGCTAAAAAAGTCGAAATGACTAAAATGCCTGAATTAGTTGCTGCCATGCACTCTCTAATTGGATTAGCAGCCGTTTTTATTGCTATTGCAGCCGTTGCTGAACCCTTTGCTTTCCAGATTGCAAAACAAGGGGAGCCTATTCCTTTTGGAAATAAACTAGAGTTATTTATTGGAACCTTTGTAGGAGCGATTACTTTCTCTGGTTCGATTATTGCTTTTGGCAAACTTTCTGGAAGATACAAATTCCGTTTATTTCAAGGTACCCCTATCGTCTTTAAAGGACAGCACATCGTCAATCTGATTTTAGCTTTAATCATGATTGCTTTGGGTTTGATATTTTGCTTTTCATCAGGGGCTGAACCAGCATGGATTCCTTTCCTAATTATGACAGCTATAGCTTTTATATTAGGGGTTCTCATAATCATACCAATCGGTGGCGCCGACATGCCTGTTGTCGTATCAATGCTCAATAGTTACTCAGGTTGGGCTGCTGCTGGTATTGGTTTTTCTTTAAATAATTCCTTATTGATTATTGCTGGGTCACTTGTTGGTTCTTCTGGTGCGATTCTATCTTACATCATGTGTAAAGCAATGAATCGTTCATTCTTTAGTGTCATTATGGGAGGTTTCGGTGGAGAATCTAATAGTGACACTACAGGAACTCAAGTTGCTCGTAATGTCAAATCAGGATCTGCTGATGATGCAGCATTTTTGATGTCTAATGCTGATACCGTACTGATTATTCCTGGCTATGGACTAGCTGTAGCTCGTGCTCAACATGCCTTAAAAGAATTAACAGATAAATTAGTTGAAAACGGTGTTGAAGTAAAATATGCCATCCATCCTGTCGCAGGTCGAATGCCTGGTCATATGAACGTTTTATTAGCCGAAGCAGAAGTTCCATATGATCAAGTTTTTGAAATGGAAGATATTAATAGCGAATTTTCACAAGCAGATGTTGCTTTAGTGCTAGGTGCAAATGATGTTGTTAATCCTGCCGCAAAAGATCCCAAATCCCCTATTGCTGGAATGCCAATTTTGGAAGCCCACCGAGCTAAAACCGTTATTGTTAATAAACGATCTATGGCAACTGGCTATGCTGGATTAGATAATGAACTTTTTTACATGGATAAAACCATGATGGTTTTTGGCGATGCCAAAAAAGTTATTGAAGATATGGTAAAAGCTATCGACTAGCCATTTATTCCTAAATAGCTGTATTTGAAAATTTTTGATGCGCTATTATCTTTTAAAAGATAATGGCGCATTTAACATTTCAAAACGTTCAATTGTGCCTACATCTACCCATTCTCCTCTATAGACTTCGCCCCCAACAAGTCCTTTATCAGCATAGTGTCTTAATAAATCGCCTAACTTTGCTTTTTCACCCGATTGAATTCCATCAAACATTGCCATACGATAAACACCAATACCTGAAAAAGTAAAAGGATGATCGCCTTTATTACTGATAGAAAAAAGATCCAGTGAAAAATCACCTTTTTCATAATAGGATGGTTTTTTTACTAGATACAACCATGCCATATCTCTTTTATCGTCTGCATAGGGTTTACCCCAAACATCATTATCTTCAAGTGCTGTCTTTACCTGTGAAAAATCAAAATGAGGACAATACGCATCTGCAGCTATTCCAACAAAACGATCTTCCCCTAGCAAGTGTCTCGCCTTAGCCACTCCTCCCGCCGTTTCTAAAGCTTCTCCTTCAGCAGAATAAGTAATTTGTGCCCCAAAACGAGAACCATCTCCTAAAGCATCTTCTATCTTTTGCCCTAAATAAGCATGATTAATAATAATTTCTGTAATCCCCGCACGAACCAAATTCAAAATATGCCAAACAATTAATGGTCTACCACGAATTTCCAATAATGGTTTCGGTACTTCATCAGTAAGCGGACGTAAACGTTCACCTCGTCCAGCAGCAAATATCATAGCTTTCATTTTTCTCTCGCTATAGATTCAATAAACTTAAAAGGTATATCCCACTTGTACTTCTCTTTGTAAAAGTTGATCCAGCAACTGAGCAAGTGGTGACAATTCTGGATAACGTGATGCGGTTTTATAAGTATATTCCATCACAACCGGTAGATCATTTAAATATCCAGATTTACCATCTCTATAATTAAGTCTAGAAAAAATACCAAGAACTTTTAAATGTCTTTGAAGCCCCATCAACTCAAAATCCTTATAAAACATATCAATATCAGGATTAACCGGCAAACCGACCTTACGAGCACGTTCCCAATATCTAATAGCCCAATCCAATACACGTTCCTCTTCCCAAGTTATATATGCATCTCTTAAAAGAGAAACTAAATCATAAGTAATTGGACCAAATACTGCATCTTGAAAATCTAAAATACCTGGATTTTGGTTATCTAACACCATCAAATTACGAGAATGATAATCTCTATGAACATATACCTGTGGTTGAGACAGGTTATTTGCCAAAATCAAATCAAACATTTTTTTTAATGTTTCTGCTTGTTTATCTGATAATTGGACATTCAAATGTTTACCGATGTACCATTCTGGAAACAGATTTAATTCATTTAAAAGTAAAGTACGATCATATTCTGGGAAAACACCCGGTCTACTTGCCACTTGAATACGAATTAATGCATCAATTGCATCTAAATACATTTCATGTGCATTTTGTTCATTTAATTTTTGTAAATATGTTGTCTTACCCAAATCGGAAAGAAGTAAAAATCCTTTCTCAATATCTTTTTCAACAATTTGTGGCACTGTGACTTCACATTGGTTAAAAATTTCGGCAACATGAATAAAAGGTTGTATTTTTTCTTTTTCAGGAGGTGCATCCATTGCAATAAAGCTACCAGAATCTGAATTTATTCGAAAATAACGTCTGAAGCTAGCGTCAGAAGATGCAGGGTGAATACTTGCAATATCCATATTATGCTGAGTCAGTGTTCCCAGCCATTGTTGCAATGAAGTCAATCGGAGATCAGAAAATGCCATAGTGTTTGTAGATAATGATATGAAATAAGAAACTATTACGTTTAAAAGTAAAAACTTCTCATATAATAATTGATTCGTCAGAAATTTGCCGTAAATCTAGGTTCATTCTTTCAATGATTGCAAACTCCGTTATTTTTCGTTGGTGTCTGTTATTGCCAGTATTGTTACTCGCATCAACTTTGCCAATCACTGTTGGAGCACAAATTAATCAATCATTCCAAAATACTAAAGAAAAGCTTTTCTCTACTCAAACTGTAAAAAAACAAGGTCTTCTTTCAGAAAAGCTTGAACGCAAAATGAATTTAGAATACCAAATGAGTGAAAATACTACTCATTTAAAAAACAATGTTAAAACAATTGCTCGCAATACAGAAACTACCATTGCAAAAAAAACAGAAACACCTTCTCAAACCAATAATTATCAAGCTCGAACAACAATTAAAACTTATCGTGGGTTAAATCAAAAATATGCAAAATCTCAGCAAGGAAAATTGACCCGTCAATCGGATAGTTACATATTATTTAAAAATGATGAGCCAGATTATGTATATGCTCCAAATATCATTTTAGCTAATAATTCTCGTCGATATAGAGGACAACCTAAAACTCGCACTTTTGATTTTTATGAGGACACAGAAAAAAAATCAAAACGTAAAGAGAAAACGATTTTAGAAGACGATCAAAATTCTCCTACCATTCTTCGTGCAGAACAAATTTCTGGGCGACCAGACAGAGAAGTTAATTTAGACCGAATGGTAGAAATAGAAAAAGGTCAAACTTATATTACTGGCGAACATGGTGTTTTCTACCATGATAAAAATGAAATCGAAATTATCAATAACGTTGATATCACAAGTTATGGGGATCGTTATCAGTCTGATACAGCTCAAATTAATTTAGATACAGGAGAAGGTGTATTAACACAAGCAAAATATAAAATAGGATTAACTGGTGGTTTAGGAAAAGCAGAACGTATTGATCTTGAAGACGAAGACAATACAACTATCTTTAATGGTACATATACCACATGTGAAGGTGACAATCCTGATTGGTACCTATCAACAAGTACTTTAAATTTAGATACAGCAAGAAATATTGGCACAACAGAATATCCTGTTCTATATTTTAAAAATACCCCTATTCTTGCTGCA
>JAZUNA010000028.1:0-13830 GCA_045603905.1 Oxalobacter sp.
TTTTATGCCTAGAATTATTAAACCTCTTTCCCCAAAACAAGTAGAAAGTGCCAAGCCAAAAGAAAAAACTTATACGCTTTTTGATGGAGATGGGCTTTTTTTAGAAGTTCAGCCAACAGGAAGTAGGTTATGGCGTTATAAATACACCTATCAAAAAAAGGTCAGAAAAATATCTTTTGGTAAATATCCTGTTGTATCACTGGCAGAAGCAAGAAAAAAAAGAGAAGAAGCTAGAAAACAGCTAGATGCAGGTAAAGACCCTCAAGATATTAAAAAAGAACAACAAGAGCAGGAAAGAGCAAGAACAGAACATACCTTTGAAAAAATAGCTCGTGATTGGCATCAGAATAATTTAGCAGGTTGGAAAGAAAGTACAGTTTCTCAAAGTTCCTAAAAGTACTCTAAACCCGCATAAACACTAGGTTTGTGTTTATTAAAACTTTTTATGTAAATTAAGTTAATAAAATTCAAGATAAATCATTTTGTTTTTTTTACAAAAAGATATTTTGTAATATAGTTCAAAACTAAAAAAATTGCTTATAGCGTTCTCTGCAGCATTTTGAAAATTTTTTTATAATGAAAAAAAATAGATATATTTCTTTAAAAGAAGGGGAAACTTATGGAACATAAATTGCCAACTCTTCCATATGCTTTAGATGGATTAGAGCCTTATATTTCTAAGGAAACTTTAGAATATCATTATGGGAAACATCATCAAGCTTATGTAACTAACCTGAATAATCAGATTAAAAATACAGAATACGAAAAAGAAACACTTGAAAATATTATTAAGACATCTTCTGGTGGTATTTTTAATAATGCGGCCCAAGTATGGAATCATACTTTTTTTTGGCAATGCATGAAGCCTAATGGTGGTGGCGAGCCTAGTGGAGCATTAGCGGAAGCTATTAAAGCAACTTGGCAAACTTTTGATCGTTTTAAAGAAGAATTTACAAAAAGTTGTGTGGGAAATTTTGGTTCAGGTTGGACATGGCTAGTAAAAAAAGCTGATGGATCTCTTACCATTGTTAATACTTCAAATGCGGCAACACCATTGACAGGTTCAGATAAACCGTTATTGACATGTGATGTGTGGGAACATGCATATTACATTGATTATCGAAATGCACGCGCTAAGTTTGTTGACGCATTTTGGAATGTAATCAATTGGGATTTTGTGTCAAGTAATTACAGCTAGTTAAAGTTTTAATGGTGTAAAATCAGTAATATATAGTTTTATTGCGTAGACGATAGTTTTCTTTTTCAGCAAAAAGGCATTCATGAACACACTTCAATTTTATACATCAGATTATTGTCTTGAACACCGACCAGGACCAAGTCATCCGGAATGTCCTGAAAGATTGACAGCTGTACGCCGTGCGTTACGAGCCCCTGAATTTAAAGGTATTCCTTGGAAAGATGCGCCGTTAGGAACACGGGAACAACTTTTGCTAATTCATACAGAAGATTTCGTAAAGAGAATCGAGCGAGTTCGACCTAAGTCTGGATACGTTCCATTGGACGGGGGAGATACGGTAATGTCACCGGGTTCTTGGAATGCTCTCATGGCTTGTGTTGGTGCTGCATGTGCTGGTGTTGACGATGTCATGAAAAAGGAAGCAAAAAGAGTCTTTTGTGTTACCCGACCTTGTGGACATCATGCAGAACCTGATCGCGCCATGGGATTTAGTGTTTTTAATCAGGCAGCAATTGCAGCAGCATATGCAGCTGATACGCATAAAGTTCCTAAAGTAGCAATTGTGGATTTTGATGTCCATCATGGAAACGGTACACAAGATGCTTTTTATTACAAATCCAATATTTTTTATGGTTCTTGTCATCAGTCTCCGTTTTATCCAGGAACGGGAGCAAGATATGAGACAGGAATTGATAATAATGTTGTTAATGTGCTTTTGTCTCGAGGATGTAATTCTGCGACATTCCGCTCAAGGATGGAAACTGAAATGCTTCCAGCAGTTCGACGTTTTAAGCCAAATTTGTTGATTATTTCTGCGGGATTTGACTCCCATCAGAAAGATCCTTTGGGAGGGTTGAATTTTACAGATGATGACTTTTACTGGATTACAAAAGAGTTGGTAAAAATTGCTGATGAATTTTGTGAGGGAAAAGTTGTTTCTATTTTAGAAGGTGGATATAGCCTTGAGGGACTAGCAACAGGTTCAGCAGCACATGCTAGAGCGTTAATGGAAGAGTAGACTTTAATAAAAATTATAAGTTTTTAAAAAGTTTTTAGAAAATACACTTCCAATAAGTAAAATTATTTGTTAGGATACAACCCTTTTTAGTAAATTCGATTAACCAAATTATTCATGACAACTATTCGCATAAAAGAAAATGAGCCATTTGAAGTTGCGATGAGACGCTTCAAACGTACTATTGAAAAAACAGGTCTTTTGACAGAATTACGCGCACGTGAGTTTTATGAAAAGCCAACGGCTGAACGTAAAAGAAAGCACGCTGCGGCCGTTAAACGGCATTACAAGCGAATTCGTAGTCAGCAATTGCCAAAGAAAATGTATTAATACTGCCCAAGGCAGTTTGGCATACTGATTTAGACCCGCTTCCTTGTTTGTGGCGGGTTTTTGTGTTTCATAAAAGCTGATAGGGGGTCAGAAATGAGCCTAAAAGAACAAATTGTTGAGGATATGAAAAATGCTATGCGTGCTAAAGATAGCGCGAAATTGGGCACAATTCGTATGCTGACAGCAGCAATGAAACAAAAAGAAGTGGATGAGCGTAAAGAGCTGACTGATACAGATATTCTCGGTATTATTGAGAAGATGATCAAACAGCGCCGTGACTCTATTTCTCAATTTGAGGCTGGTGGTCGTCAAGATCTTGCTGATAAAGAAAAGGCAGAGCTTGATGTCCTTTCTTGTTATATGCCAGCGGCACTTAGTATTGAAGAAATAGAGAAGGAAGTTTTGGCGGCTGTTGAAAATGCGGCAGGTCCTCAGGATATGGGGAAAGTTATGTCAGCATTAAAATCAAAGTTGGCAGGTCGTGCCGATATGTCTGTCGTATCTGGAATGGTAAAAAAAGCTTTAGTGAAGTAATCGAAATTAATCGATACGAAACGAGTTTTTTTATGAAGTTGCTTTAGGTTCGTGATTCCTCAGGCTTTTATTCAGGATCTTTTGAATCGCATTGATATCGTCAGTGTGATCGAGCAGCATGTTCAATTAAAAAAAGCCGGGGCAAATATGCTCGGGCTTTGTCCTTTTCATACCGAAAAAACACCAAGTTTTACGGTAAGCCCTACGAAACAGTTTTATCATTGTTTTGGATGTGGGAAAAACGGTACAGCTATTAATTTTTTAATGGAATACGCAGGTTTGGGTTTTGTTGAAGCAATACATGAACTTGCAAATTCAACAGGAATGGTTGTGCCTGATTATGGAAAAAATGTATCAAAAGAGTTACGCGAAAAAGAAAAAGTTACGAGTCTAGTGCAACTGGATATTCTAAAAAAGGCGGATCTTTTTTATCGTAGACAATTAAAACAGGCAGAGCAAGCTATTGCGTATCTTAAAAGACGTGGTGTGTCGGGTGAAATTGCTGCTCGTTTTGGTTTGGGATATGCACCAACTGAACGTGATAATTTACGAAAAATTTTTCTAGATTATTCCGCAAAAGAATTACAGGAGGCGGGCTTAGTTATCGAACGTGATTCAGATAACATTAACAATTCTTCTTCATTTTATGATCGTTTTCGGGACAGAATTATGTTCCCGATAAAAAATGTTAAAGGACAAATAATTGGGTTTGGGGCTCGTATTCTTAATAAAGGTGAGCCAAAATATTTAAATTCACCAGAAACACATCTATTTCAAAAAGGAAATGAGTTATATGGACTTTTTGAAGCTCGACAAGCTATCCGTGATGTTGGTTATGTTTTAGTTGTAGAAGGGTACATGGATGTTGTTGCCTTAGCTCAGCTAGGTTTCCCGCAAACTGTTGCCACGTTAGGGACAGCATGTACTTCTATACAAATACAAAAGTTAATGCGTCAAACAGATTTGATTGTGTTTGCTTTTGATGGGGATAATGCAGGGCAATCTGCCGCAAGAAGAGCTTTAGAAGCAAGTCTTCCTTATGTGACGGATAATAAAAGCGTACGTTTTTTATTTTTGCCACAAAATCATGATCCAGATAGTTTTGTCAGAGAATATGGAGCGGAAGTTTTTGAAAAAGAAGTAAAAAATGCGATTCCCTTTTCTGAATTTTTGTTTCAAGTAATCACTAAAGATAAAGACTTAAATACTATAGAGGGGCGTGCAAAGGCGCATTCTGTAGCAAAACCTTTGCTACAAGCGATTAAACCTTCTGCATTGCGTATGCAAATTGTGCGTAAATTAGGAGAAATAACACGAACATCAAGTGAAGAATTGGAAAAGTTTTTAGAGTTTTCTTCAAAACCACCATCCAAAAAAACAATATTGAAACGTCAAGAAAGACCTCAAATTACCAGTTTAAGTCGGCAAGTGGTTCGTGTATTGATGGCTTATCCAGAACTGGTATTTGGATTGCATGAGGATGAAATAGAAGCAGTAGAGCTATTTTCTCCTGAGGATAAACAAGCTTTATCGGGTATTGTAAATGCAGCACATGCAATTGGGGAGAATGTAAATTTTGCTGTGTTAACTGAATATTTTCGAATATCAGGAAGAGATTATGACCAATTAATAACAGAAGTTGTCGAAAGAACAGATTTCAATGTTATATCAGCAAAAAAACATTTAAAGGATGCTCTGTTGAAGATTCAGATTAGGTTAATCACAGATGAATTGAATATTTTGACAGAGTCTAAAAAGGCGCTAGAAAATCCCCAATATTTTCGAAGCTTGCAACAAAAACAACAATTGCTACAGCGACAAATGATTGAAAACAAAGATTTTTCACTTAATTAGTGATTTAACGTAAGCATAAGTAAAAACGAATTAAATTATGATAAAATCTAAAATTTTATATGTGAGGACATTTGTATCTCATATATTCATTAGCTGATTTTGGGGCGGACAGTGAGCGACAAAAAGAAATCAAAAAAATCACTATCGGTTAAAAGCAATATCATTGCGGAAGAACCTGAAAAAAAAGAATCCAAACAACAAATTAAAGATGAAAAAACTGCTGTCATAGAAACAAAAGAAGATGTAAATGTTGTTTCTAAAGAAAGTCCTAAAGCGGAATCAAAGAAAAAAGAAAAAGCTAAAAACGAGAAAAATAAACTAATAAGTTCCTCTGAAGAAATGAAAAACGATTCTGTTGAGCCGCAGCAAGAAGATCTTCTTGAAAAAGTTGATGTTAATAAACGTAGAGGTAGAAAAAAAGTTCTTAAAGAAGAAGTTATTGAGTCAACTGTATCTGAAGAATTGAACTCAAATGAAGAACAAGTTGTTCAAATAGAAAAACCTTTGCCTAAAAAGAGAGGGCGTAAACCTAAAGCATTGTTGCAACAACAAGCAGAATCAGTAACTGTTGAAGCGGATTCGACTGCGTTATCGCAAATAGATACTTCGAATTATGTTTTGCCAAAAGTAAAAGTGCCGGGGCGTCGAGGAAGAAAGCCTAAAGATTATCAACCAGAAAGTGATGAGGTTATCGCTTTAAATGCGGTTGAACGTGCAGAAATGAAAGCGGCAGAAAAGAATAAGGTAAAAGATAGGAGAGCAAAAGAAAAAGCTCTTTTAAAGGATGCACTTTCTAACGATTCGGAAGCTACACCAGAAGAAATTCAACGTCGTCGAGAAAGACTAGTTGCTTTAATTAAATTAGGTAAAGAACGTAATTTTCTTACCTTTGCTGAAATCAATGATCATCTTCCTGAGCATATTGTTGATCCTGATGCGATTGAAGGCTTTATTAGTACTTTCAATGATATGGGCATTTCAGTTTATGAACATGCCCCAGATGCGGAAGATTTACTTTTAACGGACAACGTTATTAATGTCACGAGTGATGAAGAAGCTGAAGCTGCAGCAGAGGCAGCCCTTTCAACTGTAGATTCAGATTTCGGACGGACAACTGACCCTGTTCGTATGTACATGCGAGAAATGGGATCTGTTGAATTATTGACTCGTGAGGGAGAAATTGAAATTGCTAAAAGAATTGAAGATGGTCTAAAGGACATGATTCAAGCAATTTCTTCAAGTCCAATGACTATTACAGAGATTTTGGAGCAAGCAGAGAAAATTCGGCTTGGAGAAGTAAAAATTGATGATGTAGTAGATGGCTTTGCTGAGGATAATGACGATATAACAACAGTTGCTATGAGTTCTTCTGACCAAGACGATGAAGATGAGGATAGCGGTGATATTGATGATGACGAAGATGAAGATGATGATGTTTCTTCATCTGGAGCAGCAGGAAGTGGTTATTCGGCAGAGCAACTAGAGAAGTTGAAAACACAAGCATTAGAGCGATTCGATGTTATTGCGGAGAATTTCAAGCTAATGCAAAAAGCAAGTGAAGAAGGGAACTACAATTCAGAGGCATATGTTTTAGCTCATGATCGTATTTCGAATGAGCTTTTAGGTATGCGCTTTACAGCAAAGTTTATTGAAAAGTTGGCAGATACACTTCGATCACAAATGGATGAAATACGCCAAGTTGAAAGACAAATAATGGATGTGATCGTTAATAGATGTGGTGTACCTCGTGCGTATTTTATAAAAGTTTTTCCAGGCAATGAAACGAATTTGGATTGGGTTGATGAGGAAGTAAACAGCGGTTATCCATATAGTGCTATATTAGGCCGCAACATACCAATGGTAAAAGAGTTGCAACGTAAACTCATAGAAATAGAAGAAAAAACTGGTATGCCATTAGGTGATATGCGCGATATCAATCGCAAAATGACTGCTGGTGAAATGCGTGCACGAAATGCAAAACGTGAAATGACTGAAGCAAATCTGCGCTTGGTAATTTCTATTGCAAAAAAATATACAAATAGAGGCCTTCAATTTCTTGATCTTATTCAAGAGGGTAATATTGGTCTAATGAAAGCAGTTGATAAATTTGAATATCGACGGGGCTACAAGTTTTCAACTTATGCAACATGGTGGATTCGTCAAGCAATTACACGATCTATTGCAGATCAGGCAAGGACGATTCGGATTCCTGTTCATATGATTGAGACGATAAACAAGATGAATCGTATTTCACGTCAGATATTACAGGAAACTGGTTCTGAGCCTGATCCGGCTACACTGGCATTAAAAATGGAAATGCCAGAAGATAAGATTCGTAAAATTATGAAAATTGCGAAAGAACCGATTTCTATGGAAACTCCAATTGGGGATGACGATGACTCCCATCTTGGAGATTTTATTGAGGACAATAATACACTTGCACCTGCAGATGCAGCATTACATGTTTCTATGAGAAACGTTGTAAAAGATGTATTGGATTCATTAACACCTCGTGAAGCAAAGGTTTTACGTATGCGTTTCGGTGTTGAAATGTCGACAGATCATACTCTAGAAGAAGTTGGTAAACAATTTGATGTTACACGTGAGCGAATACGACAAATTGAAGCTAAAGCTTTAAGAAAATTGCGTCATCCGTCGCGTTCAGATAAACTTAAGAGCTTCTTAGAAAATAATTAATTTTGGGCCTATAGCTCAGTTGGTTAGAGCAGCGGACTCATAATCCGTTGGTCGCAGGTTCAAGTCCTGCTGGGCCTACCAAATAAATCAAGGGGTTAGCGTTTTGCTAACCCCTTTTTTTTTATTTAAGTTTAAAAAATTTAGGGACTTAAGAAACGAAACAACGTTGTTTTATTTCTACATAAATCTACAATCTGAATATTTTGATGGTAAAAAAATTTTAATTTTGGTTAAAAGTTTGGATTTGTTGCGAATTTGGTACAAATTACGGTCAGATATTTTTTGCAGAAAGCGATAAAAATGCTATTGGTTTAGATGCAGACAGTAAGAGTGAAACGGTTTTTAAATTGGGGACGACATATAACTTTGGGTAAGAAGAGTAAACAAAATAAATTTAAATGAATTGTATTTAATCGTTCTTTAAAGTAAAAATTGATTTTACGTTTCAGGATAATAGAGAAAAGGAATCTTTCATGAGTAAATTTATTTATCACAATCCAGTTAAAGTTTATTTTGGAGAAAATCAGCTGGGATATTTAGCAGAAGAACTGAAAAAATATGGATGTAGAGTTCTTTTAACTTATGGAAGTGGTTCAATTAAAAAAATTGGACTTTATGAGCAAATTGTAAATGAAGTTCAGAAAGCAGGATTAGAGTTATTCGAATTATCGGGAATTGAACCGAACCCGAGTATTCGTTCAGTAAGGGAGGGAATTGCTCTTTGTCATGAAAATAAGGTAGATGTTCTTTTAGCTGTAGGTGGAGGCTCAGTAATTGACGCAACTAAATTTATTGGTGCTGGTGTTTTTTATGATGGAGACCCATGGGATTTAGTCAATCAAAAGGCATTAATTACAGACTGTCTACCAATAGTTACTGTTTTGACATTATCTGCTGCAGGTTCAGAGATGAATGGCGGAGGTGTTATTACAAATGAAGAGACCAACGAAAAATTAGGTTTGATAAATCCTTTATTACTACCAAAAGTTTCTTTTCTTGATCCTGTCGTGACTTATACAGTTAGCCCTTACCAAACAGCATCTGGATCGGTCGATATCATTGCACATGTCATGGAGAATTATTTTTCTATTAGAAAAGATTTAGAAATGCTTGATACGGTTATGGAGGGATTAATTCGAATAGTGATGAAGTTTGCACCTATTGCCATGAAAAATGGTTCAGATTATGAAGCTCGTGCTAATCTTATGTGGGCGTCAACCTGGGCTCAGAATTCGTTTATTACAGGATCAAAAAATCCGACTTGGGTCATTCACTCTATAGAGCATGAACTTTCAGCTTTTTATGGGATTACTCATGGACATGGTTTGGCAATTGTTATTCCTCGTTGGATGGAATATGTATTAGATGAGAATACAGCACCAAGATTTAAGCAATTTGGTTGTAATGTATTTGGAATTAATACAGATTTATCTGCAATGGAAGTAGCAAGAAAAAGTATTGAAATACTATCTGATTTTTTCTTTAAAACTTTAAATTTACAAAGTACATTGAGTGATCTGGGTATAAATGATGAAAAGTTTTCCTTAATGGCACAAAAAGTATGTCGTGGAAAATCTTATCCAGGAATTAAACGTCTTAATCAGCAAGATGTTGAGAATATTTATCGGATGTGCCTCTAAAAATTTTTTGTAAATAAGTTTAATAAATCGGTAATATAGAAATTAAATTTTATTTAATTGATAAGATAGGATATAACTTTATATATTGCTTTATTTAATTCCGCATTACATGAGATGAGATATGTTTGATAGTGAAAATCGCGCGTTTATTGCAAAATCAGGTGAAATAGATATTTGCTTAGTACCTCGTATGGCCAATCGACATGGTCTTATTACAGGAGCAACAGGTACAGGGAAAACGGTTACATTGCAAACAATTGCAGAAACTTTTAGCAAAATGGGTGTTCCTATTTTTGCAACAGATATAAAAGGCGACTTATCAGGTATTGCAGTTCAAGGTGGAAATAAGGAAAGTATTGTCAAAAGAGTAGAGGATTACCAACTTTCAGAAAAAGGATTTGCATTTCAGAAATATCCGGTGCAATTTTGGGATGTGTTTGGCGAGGCTGGTATTCCTGTTCGAGCGACTATTAGTGATATGGGACCTTTGTTACTGAGTCGTTTACTTACTTTAAATGACACACAAACTGCGGTTTTAACAATTATTTTTAAAATTGCAGATGATGAAAAGATGCCTCTTGTCGATTTGAAAGATGTAAGAAAAATTTTAGAGTATGTTGCGGACAATAGAGCAAAGTATACAACTGAATATGGCAATATCTCTATTGCTAGTATAGGGGCAATTCAAAGGGGGCTTCTTGCCTTAGACCAAGAAGGCGCAGGAAATTTTTTTGGTGAGCCAGAATTAAATATAGATGACTTTATTCAGACAGAAGGAGAAAAAGGGGTTGTTAATATTTTAGCAGCAGATAAGCTAATGAACTCTCCAAAAGTTTATACAACTTTTTTACTTTGGCTGTTGACTAAATTATTCAATGAATTGCCAGAAGTTGGCGATATGGAAAAACCAAAGTTGCTCTTTTTCTTTGATGAAGCACATTTGCTTTTTGATAATGTGCCTCCTGTGCTGCTAGAAAGAATAGAACAAGTCATTAGATTAATTCGTTCAAAAGGGGTAGGTATTTATTTTATTTCCCAAGTGCCTTCAGATATTCCTGATTCCGTTTTAGGACAATTGGGTAATCGTATTCAGCATGCTTTGCGTGCATATACACCAAAGGATCAAAAAGCAATTAAAGCAGCAGCACAAGCTTTTAGAGCTAATCCAAATTTTGATACAGAGGCAATTTTAACTCAGCTAGGAACGGGTGAAGCTCTGGTTTCTTTCCTAGATGAAAAAGGAGCGCCGACACCTGTTCAAAGAGCCATGATTCTACCTCCGGAAGCCCAAGTTGGTCCGATTGATGAACAGGTACGAGAACAGTCCGTAAAAGGCTCATTGTTGTACCGTTATTATGCTGAAAAGCGTGAACGGGAATCTGCCTATGAGATTTTAACGGTTCGCTCTCAAGAGGAAATTCTTGCTAAGGAAGAAGAAAAAAGAAAGCAAGAAGAGGAAAAAGCACGAATTGAAAAAGAAAAAGAGGAGGAAAAAGCTCGGATCGCTAAGGAAAAAGAAGAAGAAAAAGCACGAATTGCACAAGAAAAGGCACTAGAAAAAGAAGCTACCCAATCAAAACGTTTTTGGGGAGGTATTGCAAAATCTATTTTAGTGCCATTGGCTCGTCAAGCAATTGGAAGTTTATTTAAACGCAAATAATTTAGTAGAAAATAATTATGTTGTTTGCATTCTGATTAAGAAGGATTTGAGATATTCTCCAACTTGGTCCAGACGATGCTGTAAACGATGCTCATCATTAACCAGATGTAGCGTACAGTTATGTTCTTTACTAAAACGTATCACGTTTTCATAAGGAATTAAGCTGTCATGCCAACCATGAACGATTTCTATTGCATTTCCGTCGCAACCTACTTTATGAGGAGGATAGTCATCCATATAAATGGCAGGAGCAAGGAGAAAAAGACCTTTTACTGGAATAGTTGCACTTGCTGTTAAAGCAACCCAACCGCCCATACTAGAACCAACCAGATAGGTTGCTGGTCGCTTTTCATAAGAAGCAGCTAACATCTGTACTCTTTTTTCTGGGTCATAAGTAAGGGAGTAATCAAGACTATCGACGTCATACCCCATTTCTTTCACAATTTTTGCGAGATAAGTTATTTTACTGCCCCAAGGACCGCTTTCTTTTCCATGAATAAAATGAATGAGTGGTTTCATATAGTAAAAATATTTTTAATTAATTTTTAATCAGGAATATAGTTTACTAAAAATTTTTCAAAGATTTGTTATGACCATTTAAAATGGTACAGAAGAACTTGTTTTTTTATAATTTATTGATTTGTTTGACAAAAGTTTTTGTTAAATTGTCATTTTTATCCGTACAGTAGATTTTTATATCAACGTTATGGTGTAGTCATTATATGAAACAAAGAATATTCACTATTTTCTTATCAATTTCTTTGATATTTCCTTTTTTACTTGCAAAAGCAGAAGGTGTAGTTGAAAAATTCCCGACTGTTAATTTAAAAATTGGACAAGCAATTGTAAAAGCAGAAGTTGCAAGAACAGAAAGTCAACGAGCACAAGGTTTAATGTTTAGAAAGCATTTGGATAAAAACAGTGGCATGTTGTTTGATTTTGGTGCGCAGGCACATGTTTGTATGTGGATGAAAAATACTTATATTCCTCTTTCCGTTGCTTTTATTGATCAATACGGAGTTATTGTGAACATAGAAAATATGAAACCTTTAACAACAGAATCGCATTGTGGTTCGGGATTGATCGTGTATGCGCTTGAGATGAACCAAGGATGGTTTGCTGAGAACAAAATTAAACCAGGTACTAAAATACAATTAGCTCCTTGAGCTACTCGTAAAAAAGGAACTGTTTGATCATTACGTCAAACAGTTCCTTATCAGAAATTTATATCAATTATTCAGCTAATTTTTGACGGAGCAACTCGTTAACTTGAGCCGGATTGGCTTTTCCTCGAGTAGCTTTCATAACTTGTCCTACTAAAGAATTAAAGGCTTTATCTCGTCCTGCTTTGAATTCTTCAACTGATTTTTGATTGGATGCTAAAACATCCATGATGATTTTTTCTAATGCGCCAGTATCAGAAATTTGTTTCAGTCCTTTGGCCTCAATAATTTTATCGACACTATCCGTTTCATCTGATGGGTTTTCCCACATGTACGTGAAAATTTCTTTGGCAATTTTATTAGAAATAGTCCCATCTGAAATACGAGTCATTAATAATGAAAGTTGTTCAGAGGAAACAGGGACGTTGTCAATGTTCATGTTTTCTCTATTAAGTGCAGAAGAAACATCTCCCATTAACCAATTTGCACATTGTTTCGCTAATGACATACCTGATTTTTTGACGAGTCTTTCGTAATAATCAGACATTGATTTAGATTGCGTTAAAACAGTCGCGTCATATTCAGATAAGTTATAGTCAGAAATAAAGCGTTGCTTCATCGCTTCCGGTAATTCCGGCATGGATTGTTTTATCTTTTCTATCCATTCAGAAGAAATAACAAGCGGAGGCAAATCTGGATCTGGGAAATAACGGTAATCTTGAGAATCTTCTTTAGTTCTCATTTCTCGTGTTTCTCGTAAATCCGGATCGTATAATCTTGTTGCTTGAATAACTTTTCCACCACTTTCAATCAATTCAATTTGTCTTTCTACTTCATAATTGATTGCATCTTCAAGATTGCGGAAGGAGTTCAGATTTTTGATTTCGCAACGAGTTCCAAATTCACGTTGTCCAACAGGTCTTACTGATACATTAGCATCGCAACGGAAAGAACCTTCTTGCATGTTTCCATCGCAAATACCAAGCCAAGTAACCAGTGAATGCAGTGTTCTTGCATAGGTAACTGCTTCAGCAGCACTACGCATATCAGGTTCTGTTACGATTTCTAAAAGAGGTGTGCCAGCTCTATTCAAATCAATACCGCTTAAATCCAGATAATCTTCATGTAAAGATTTACCAGCATCTTCTTCTAAATGAGCGCGAGTTAACTGCACAGTTTTCATTTCTTGTTTGCCATTTTTTTCAACAAAAAAAGAAATTTTTCCTCCGGTTAAAACTGGCTTTTCAAATTGGCTAATTTGATATCCTTTTGGTAAATCTGGGTAGAAGTAGTTTTTTCTTTCGAAAGTCAAATATTTAGGAATTTCGCAATTCATAGCTAAAGCCATTTTAATAGAATTTCTAACAGCTTGTTTATTGACTACTGGTAAAATGCCAGGCATAGCTAAGTCAACAACGGAAACATTACTATTTGGGATTGTTGAGTAGCTATTTTTAGCTGATGAAAAATTTTTACTATTAGATTTTAATTCACAATGAACTTCTAGTCCAATAACTGTTTTATACATTATTTCATCTCCTTAGCTATTTGATTAGCGTATTCCATACTATTCTCTAATTTATTTGCTATATTTAAAACCACATCGTCTTCTTTAACTCTACCAGTAATATTTATTCCTACAGGCATATTATCTACAAATCCTGATGGAATTGTTATACTAGGATATCCTCCAAAGTTTCCAATTACCATATGGTTATCTAATATTAAATATTTGTCAC
>JAZUNA010000029.1:0-52917 GCA_045603905.1 Oxalobacter sp.
GGTCAACATAACGGGCGATCAAATCGACTTCCAAATTCACTTTTTTGCCCGGTTTCAAATGCTTTAATGTCGTCACCTACAAAGTATGTGGAATCAAGTTAATCGAAAACAAACAAGCATTTTCTGTATCTTCCACCTGATTTACTGTTAACGAAACACCATCAACAGCCACGGAACCTTTATAGGCAAAATACTTTGCCATCTCCTTTGGTGCTTCAATAACCAATTCCCATGATTCCCCTACCGGAGTAAAACGACTCACCACGCCGATTCCATCCACATGACCAGAAACCAAATGTCCGCCCAAACGATCACCCAACGCCAGCGCCTTTTCCAGATTAATTTCGCCCACTGCATCCAACCCTGCAGTGCGATTTAAACTTTCTCTGGATACATCAACCATAAATCCATTTTCTGTCTTTTCAACAACCGTCATGCAAGCGCCACTTAAAGCAATAGAATCCCCCTCTTTGACATCCGTCATGGATAAGTTTCTTGCATCAATATGAAGACGCACACCGGCATCTTCACTTTCTCCTTGTGGTGTAACTGAAATAATACGTCCTGTTGCTTCCACGATTCCTGTAAACATGTTCTCTCCCTTTTTAAGCAATCCGAGCAAGGATACGCAAATCTGATCCTACTTGGATGACACCTCTAAACTGAAAACGCACTTGATCATTTAATGAAGCCAGCGGCGGCAAAAAACACATATCCAAACCTTCCCCAATAAAAGAAGGCGCCATGTAAAGCAAAACTTCATCAACACATCCTGCCTGAATTAAAGCCCCATTTAATATTGCACCTGCTTCCACATGTGCTTCATTGATTTCACGTCTTGCCAATTCCCTCATCATTTCATTCAAATTGACTCTACCGTTTTCAGAAGAAACGACAATTACCTCAGCTCCTTTTTCTTCCAATTGTCTGACTTTTTGTACATCCGCCTGAACACAAAAAATCCAGGCATTTCCATTTTCCAAAACTTTGGCTGTTGGCGAAATTCGTAAATGACTATCAAGTATCACTCTCTTTGGTTGAGATGCCACTTCAAAGGACCTGACAGTTAATTGCGGATCATCATGCAAAACCGTGCCAATTCCCGTTAATATCGCATCCGATTGCGCTCGCCAAAAGTGTCCGTCTTTTCTGGCATCTTCTGATGTAATCCATTGGCTTTGCCCATTTTTCAAAGCCGTTTTTCCGTCCAGACTGGCCGCGATTTTCATCCGAACCCATGGACGTTTTCGTTCAATTCGAGATAAAAAGCCCACATTCAATTCACGTGCTTCCTCTTCCAAAACCCCTGAGACCACATCAATTCCTGCCGCAATCAATCGAGAAAACCCTTCTCCTGACACTCTTGGATCCGGATCTGTCATCGCAGCAATAACCGTTGATATCCCCGCTTTTATCAAGGCATCTGCACAAGGCGCTGTTCTTCCATGATGAGAACAAGGTTCCAACGTAACATAAACGGTTGCCCCTTTTACATCATTTCCTTTTCGAAAAGCATCTTCCAAAGCCTCAATCTCCGCATGATTTCCTCCTGGTGGACGTGTACTTCCCTGTCCAATAATTTGATCATCTTTAACAATGACACAACCTACACGAGGATTGGGAGAAACAAACGAAGGACTTTCTTTAACAGCATCTATCGCACAACGCATGAATATTTCATGTGACATAGCATTCTTTCTGTAGATGATTTTTCGATATTCTAATCGTTATCAAAAAAATATTTTTCCTTGTTTTTAAATAACGGATATAAAAGAAACCCTCAAGAGCTTTTCAACTCTTGAGGGTAACTTAATCAAACTTATTTATCAGTTTCGTTTTGAATTAACCGTAAACTGGGAAAGCAGTTGTCAGTTTTTTAACTTCTGCACGAACACGTTCAATGGTTGCAGCATCTTCTGGATTATCAATCACATCTGCCAGCAAGTTAGCCACCATTCTTGATTCAGCTTCTTTAAAGCCTCTTGTTGTCATTGCAGGACTACCCAAACGAATACCAGAAGTAACAAACGGTGTTTGTGGATCATTTGGAATAGCATTTTTGTTACAGGTGATATGACCGCTATTTAAAATTGTTTCTGCAGCACGACCTGTAATATTCTTACTGATCAGATCGACTAACATGACGTGTGATTCGGTACGACCCGATACAATTCTGAAACCTCTTTCGATCAAGGTTTTAGCAAGTACATCTGCATTTTTCAGCACTTGTTCCTGATAAGCCTTGAATTCAGGTTGCAAAGCTTCTTGGAATGCAACAGCTTTTGCTGCAATAACGTGCATGAGTGGTCCACCTTGAAGACCTGGGAAAACAGCAGAATTAATTGGGCGTTCATATTCTGACTTCATCAAAATAAAACCACCACGAGGTCCTCTAAGAGATTTATGTGTTGTTGATGTTACAAAATCAGCATATGGCACTGGATTTGGATAAACACCTGCTGCAATCAATCCCGCATAGTGCGCCATATCCACCATGAAATAAGCGCCAACGTCTTTTGCAACTTTTGCAAAACGCTCAAAATCAATTCTTAATGAATAAGCTGATGCGCCAGCAATAATTAATTTTGGTTTAGCCTCATGAGCTAAACGCTCCATCGCATCGTAATCAATTTCTTCTTTTTCGTTCAAGCCATATGAAACAACTTTGAACCATTTGCCAGACATATTCAATGCCATACCATGTGTTAAGTGACCACCTTCTGCAAGGGACATACCCATGATTGTGTCACCTGGTTGCAACATCGCAAGAAAAATACTTTGATTTGCCTGGGAACCGGAATTTGGTTGCACATTAGCTGCTTCTGCGCCAAACAGTTTTTTAACGCGATCAATAGCCAATTGCTCTGCAATATCCACAAATTCACAACCACCATAGTAGCGACGTCCTGGATAACCTTCCGCATACTTATTGGTTAACTGAGAACCTTGTGCTTGCATAACTGCTGGAGAACAATAATTTTCAGAAGCAATTAATTCAATATGTTCTTCCTGACGAATATTTTCACGTTGAATAGCACTCCACAGCTCCGGATCAACACGGGCAATGGTTTGATCTTTTGAGAACATACTTTGACTCCAATAAAAAACAAATAGTTAAAAGACTCTGAAAATGACAATTACTCAATAAAATAAGTTTGCTAATTAAAATTTGTCGCAAACCATAAGAAACGGGGCATTTTACAATACAGTTTTATATAGCGGCAAGAAAATCTATATAAAGCATTGCACTAAGGACTTCTACCACCAACTATTCGCATACAGCTTTTAGAAAAATCCTTATTAAAACTTTCATAACTAAAAACACCACCTCTTAAGTAAAGTGTTTAAATTATTCTCGCATTTAATTTTTAACAAGCCATTTACATTCTCATTACCTCCCCTCTGCCATGAAGAATAAGTATCAGAAAAATAAAACAGGATTTTTAACTCTTTTTCAATAACATCATAACAACTGAATTCTTTTCCTCTATCTGTTGTCGCCGTTTGAAATGTGCCAACAGGTAATGCCCGATATAATTTCTTAATCACTTCTTCCATCGATAACGCACTTCGATCAGATATTAAAATACCCATATACCAACGCATCTTGCGTTCAATGAATGTCGCTACACAATAATCAACGCTTAAAGTGAAGGGATTGATAAATAATAGCAATATTGCTATTATCGATTTATGAAATATACTATTGATTATTACAGTCCCGACGTGAAGCAGGAGATTTTGTCTCTTCCAGTTACGTTACAGGCTCGATATATTCGCTGCACACAAAAAATGATTGTTTACGGGGCAAATATAGGAGAGCCTCATTCCAAGTCACTTGGAAAGGGTTTGTTTGAATTAAGGCTCAAGGGTATGGAAGGCATTGCCCGTGTTTTTTATTGCACGCTTGTCGGACAAAAAATCGTCATGTTGCATAGCTTCGTCAAAAAAACACAAAAAATTCCGCAAAAGGAAATAACAATTGCGATTTCCAGAATGAAGGAGGTTAAGAATGACAGCCAAACGTAAGTTGCAAAAAATACCGCACGACAAACTTGCTAAAATGACGCATGATGATCTTGTTAAAAAAATGCTTTCGGATCCTGCCGTCAAAAAAGAATATGACCGGCTTGAAGATGAATTTGCAATACTGGATGAAATTCTTTCTGCCAGAAAAACAGCAGGGATGACACAAGCACAGATTGCAGAACGTATGGGAACAACACAATCGTCTATTGCACGTTTAGAAACCGGATTAATGGTAGGCAATTTACCATCTTTAACCATGTTAAAAAAATACGCTGATGCAGTTGGCAAAAAACTGCAAATACGGTTGGTGTAATGCAATCACTTTTTGCTCATTTAACATCCCCCCAAAAAAAGGGGGCAAAATCTTGGGCTAGAAAGGATTTTATTTGCTCCAACTGACCAGTTTTTGCGACAAATCATTTTTCAAAGTTATAAAACTTAATAGTAATACTATTGTTTAACAGCACCTTAATAATAAATGACAGTTTTTTTTACTAAAACTTATCTATCCAAAGTCTGACTCAACATATTATTGATTCACTTTCTTTTTTTTCTAAACTTAATAACATTAAAATCTCGTCTAGTAAAAATAGAATTATTCATTGAGTAAAAAGGACGATTATGCCAACCATTACCATTCAAATGTTAGAAGGCAGAACGATTGAACAAAAACGTGAATTTGCTGAAGCAGTTACTGATCTTGCTGCAAAAACATTAAAATGTAACCCAACCTCTGTTCATGTCATTTTCGATGAAATCCCTAAAGAAAATTGGGCAACCGGCGGCAAACTCTGGAGTGATTAATCTTCTACAAAAATTGCTTTTAATTCAACGAGGTATTTCTCCTTCCTTTTTTACGACCCTATATAACCTCAAAATAAAGTAAAAATACCTTGTTTATTCAGCTTTTATAGTAAGCGTCTATGTTTGCCGTCTATGAACATAGGATGTAAACTATTGCCGTATGGCATTTTTGTTTTTCTAAACAAAGATATAGTTATTGTTAACGGAGTCGTATAAATGACGGAAGACTTGGAAGCCCTGTTTGACAAAATTGCTGAAGAACAACGGGGAAAAGCTGGTATGAACAATGATCCAGCAATCGAATTACCAACTGATGAAGAACCTTCTGAAGCAGAGCTTGAAGCGCTTTTTGACGAAATAAGCGCACAAACTAATGCAACAAACGCACCTGTAGCCGCAGCAGAAGTACCCGCTGAAGAGGAAGAGCCTTCTGAAGCAGAGCTCGAAGCACTCTTTGATGAATTAAGTGCACAAACTTTCAATCAATTTGCTTCATCGGCTAAAGAATCAGAAAATAAAACTATAGCTTCTTTAACACCGGCTATTCCTTCTGATATCTCATTAAGTGCTACTTTAGCAACTTTATCGGTCGAAGCAGGCAAACCTATATATGACCGTATTGGTAATATTTTAAGACAACTGCACGACTCCTTACGTGAACTGGGTTACGATCGAGCCCTTCAAGATGTTGCAACCGAAGTCACCGATGCAAAAGGTCGTCTTGAATACATCGCAACCTTAACAGAACAAGCAGCAACACGTGTTTTGAATTCCATTGACGTTGGCATGCCTCAGCAAGAAGAAGTTTCTAAAACGGCCCGCGATCTGGAAGAAAGATGGGCGGCTCTTTTTGCTGGCAATATGGACATAGAGTCCTTTAAACAACTTGCTCAGGATTCTCGTGATTTTGCCACAACAGCAGCTAATAGAGCTGATGAAGAAAAAGCACGTCTTTTAGAAATCATGATGGCTCAAGATTTCCAAGACATTACAGGACAGGTCATCAAAAAAGTTGTCGTTATTACTAAAAAACTAGAACAAGAACTTGCTCAGTTACTCAGAGACAATGCCCCTCCTGAAGCAAGAAACAAAGTCGTTGATTTAATGGCAGGACCAGATATTCCAGATAAAGCAATGAATCAGGATGATGTAGACAGTCTTTTAGCTAATTTAGGTTTTTAAATTATTGCCAAATAAATTGATAAAAATACGTATCTAAGAAACGAGGATCTAATGGAAGACATGCTAAAAGAGTTTGTCGTTGAAGCATTGGAACTCTCCTCACAGGTAGAAGAAAACCTGTTGACATTGGAGAGACACCCCGATGATCAAGACACCATTAATGCGGTATTCCGTTCTTTTCACACAATAAAAGGCGGTGCTGGATTCATGGGATTAGCCCCAATGGTTGAGGCATGCCATCTAACAGAAAATCTTTTTGATGGAATCCGAACAGGTAAAGTGCCAGCAACACCAGATGCAATTGAAGCTGGTTTACAAGCTAGCAGCTTTGTTGGATACCAATTAGCCGAACTTCAAAACGGCACGGCTCCTGATGAGCTCTCACCATTTCCACCAGATATTAAAGCCATGCTCCAACGGGCTCTTGCTGGTGAAACCGTCCCTGCAAAATCTGAATCGACTCCTGCTCCAGAAGCTGATGTAGTTTCATCATCTGATGTTTCTGAAAAAACAAACGAGCCGTCATCTTTTTCATCAGATGACGGTATTAATTGGGTTGAGCTATATAACGCGCTAGTTCCTGAAGACAAAAAAATAGAAATCCCTCTTATAGCTGAAACTTCTTCAGAAACCGAAACAACACCAATTGAAAAAAACATAAGTTCTTCACCTTCTGAAACCCCTGCCGCATCTACTCCTGCAGCTCCTACTACCACAGGAGGATGGGATGGTGTTGAAAGAAGACGTAATCCTCAACCTGCTGTTAAAGACGATAGTATTCGTATTGATGCTGCCAAACTGGATACCTTACTTGAAGTTGCAGGAGAAGCAGCTCAAGCAGCTAATCAAGCAAGTGTCCTTCTTGAAAAATTACGCCTTTTCCCATTTGAAGACGAAGCGGCAGAACTCATTGATAACCTGATCGAAACACAAGCAAGAGCATCTCGTTATTCAACAGAATTGCAACGAGCTACATTATCAACACGCATGCAACCTGTTGGACGTCTCTTCCAACGATTCCCTCGTTTGGTTCGTGAATTAGCTCGCGAATTAGGCAAAAATGTTGATCTGGTCATAGAAGGTGCTGAAACAGAAGTTGACCGTCTCGTTGTAGATAGCCTTTATGATCCGCTGGTCCATATGTTAAGAAATTCGCTTGACCATGGACTAGAAGATTCTGAAGGTAGAAAAGCTGTCGGAAAACCTGAACGCGGGCAGATCTTATTAAAAGCCTGGCAAGAAGCCAATAGTGTCATGATCGTCATATCTGATGATGGTCGCGGTATGAATCCGGCAAAACTTAGAGAAAAAGCCATTTCAAAAGGTTTGATTGGTCCTCATGATGCCCAATCAGATGAAGAAGCTTACCAACTGGTTTTCTTACCCGGCTTTTCAACAATGGAAGTAGCCTCCAGCATATCCGGACGCGGTGTCGGTATGGATGTTGTTCGAACAGCTGTTGAACAACACAGAGGTACCATTTGGATTGACTCCAAACTGGGAGTAGGAACAACCTTTTCCATCAGATTACCTATTGAGCTTTCCATTATCCCAATGCTCTTGGTTACCACTTCCGGTGCCAAACTCGGTATTCCAATGTCTTTAGTGGAACGTGTTGTAGAACTTCCCGATACATTTGAATATGCAAGCGGTCAACCTGTTTTCAGAGATCAGGGTAGACCGTTACCGGTTCTTTCCATGGCAAAAGTATTGGGTTATCCGCCTTGTAAAGAACAAGCCGGTATCGTTATTGCTGCACCTCATCCGTACATTCTCTCTGTTGAAGTACTAGACGGAACAGCTGATCTTGTTATTAAACCATTATCTGGTATTGAAGTAACCGGTATATCTGGAACCACCCGTTCTGCAGAAGGAGAACTGGTTCTGGTTATTTCTCTCTCGTTCTTATTGGATGGTGCGCGCGATACAAGAGGAAATCCTGCATCCGCCTTACTAGGATAAAAAAAGGGTAGAGCTTCTCTACCCTTAAACAAAATCGAACTACTTTTACGTTAAAAATTTATGCTTGTATTTGAGCAGTTACTGTAATTTCTGTATTTAATAAACGTGAAATAGGACAATTTTCCTTGGCTTTTTTGACAGCCGCTTGAAAAAGTGCTTCATCAGGATTTGCAATTTTTGCTTTTACTTCCAGATTAACACAGGAAATAGCGTATCCTTTATCCCCTTTATTTATAGTTATTATTGCCTTTGTTTGAATATTTTCAGCTGTCATGCCAGCATGTTCTAAACGTCCTGACAAATCCATCGTAAAACACCCAGCATGAGCTGCTGCAATTAATTCTTCCGGATTCGTTTCTCTTTCTCCTTCAAAACGAGAAAAAAACGAATAAGGCGTTTTTGAAAGAACGCCACTGTCTGTTGTTAAATTTCCTTTACCACTTCTAACACCGCCTTGCCACACTGCTGTTGCCGAACGTTCCATTTTGTCTCCTTATCATCATTGACATAAAAACTCATTTCTTCTTATTACAAGATAGCGATTTGCTTTGGGGTTTTATTTGATAAGAGATAAAAAAAAGCTATACTATGAGTGTTTAAGCATCTGTAGATGTTTTCTATCAAGAATCAGAAACTTGTTGATCATCAAAAGATAACGCTGATTCTTTGTTTTTCACTTCTTTTTATTCCTCTAGCCTATGTCTAAGAAAAATATTACTGATCCAAGTGATCCAGCTTTTGATCTTGAAAGCTTCCTTAATGCGCCAGGTGCTGTAGATAAATTAGATGATAAAGAATTTGAAACTCTGGAAATTTTTCTTGAATCACAATCCAATGGTATGCACATGGAAATCATGGATGGATTCTTTTGCGGTTTGATCTGCGCACAAGAAGCAACCGGTCCAGAAGAATACGTCGCTTACATTTTTGGAGGAAAAGAACCGGAATATGCATCCCCTGCCCAAGCAGAAGAAATACTGGGTTACTTAAGAAAACATTGGGATCATATCAAGAGTACATTAGAGGTTGGTGAATCCTATTATCCATTCCTTTACTCTGATGACAACTTTAAAGTCAGTGCAAATGATTGGGCATTGGGTTTTGTTCTTGGGCTGGATAAATATCGTGAAGTCTGGAATGAATTACTTGCTGATACCAAAAATGAAGATGGAACCATTAACGAAGAAGGTTTGTTAACTCCAATCCTAACCTTGTATCTCGAAAAATCATCTCCAGATGGTCCAATTCATGCAGAAGACAGAGAAAAACTCGTGACAACTCTGATCGAAAATATGCCTAGAATTTACGATTACTTTGTTCAAAAACAAGAAGAGCAAAATCGGGGTGCTCTGCACTAATCCCAAACCAAGAATTTTTTACAAACAAAAAAACGATCCAGATTGGATCGTTTTTTTGTTATTGGAATGACCTTTTAAGATTCTGGTGATTTTTTAGGTAACTCAAGATTTTCTACTGCCTTTTTCTGCTTTTCTGTAATCGTCCACATAAATACACCTTTGTGACCATACGGTGCTGATTTTTCCGCCGGCCAATCCGGTCCCATACCATTGTCATGAGAAACAACGCGTGCACCTACTTTCAACTGTTTCCATAGATATGGACGCAACTTCAAATTTAATGAAGCCGGCAGATAAAGCATCACAACTGTCGCATCTGAAAAGTCTACTTCAAAAAAATTACCTAATTCAAATCGAACTTTGTCTTCAACACCTGCTAACTTAGCATTAACAATCGATTCGGTAATTCGTTTTGGATTTAAATCAACGCCAACACCTTTTGCGCCATATTTTTTCGCAGCCGCAATAACAATTCTTCCGTCACCACACCCCAGGTCATAAACCACATCGTTTTCTGTAATCTCTGCCAATTCAAGCATGCCGTTTACAACATCTGGATAAGTTGCAATAAACCCGGCATCCAATTTAGGTCCCATAAATTCATCAAGACCGAATTGTGCTTTTGCTGAAACAACAACCAATATACATACAGCCAATGAAGCTGCAAAAAAGGCAATGGCTACAAACCAAGGGCGCTTCCATAAACTCATAGATGTTCCTTTGTCTCCGATGTCTGATCTTTTATCTGTCCTTTTTTAGAGCTGAAAAAGTATACCAGCATGAGAAGCAGAACTCCAACAGCCAACACAGCAACTCCAATCCAGGCAGCATTGACACCCCCTAAGGACTGATCATATACGTATGACAAACTGGACCACAGCATATAGGCACATGTCGCACAAAAAAGTACTGGCAATATTGGATAAAAAGGTACTTTAAATGGACGCTCAATATCAGAATCTCGATACCTTAGTACAAAAAGGGCAATCCCTGTCAAAAGAAAGAATAACCAAAAAACAGGCGCCGTAAATTCAACCATGGAAATAAATCCACCGCCTATCCATGTTCCCATTCCAATTAAGAAAAGCGATGCAACACATTGAACCCATATTGCATTTGCTGGAGTATCTCTTTTGACATCCCAAACACCCAACTTACGTAAAACACTCCAGTCTTTCCCCATCGCGTAACTGGTTCTCGCTCCTACAATCATGGTTCCATTAATTGATGTTAAAACTGAAATAGCAATAGCCAAAGCAATGAGTTTCTCTACAGCAGGACCAAAAGCAATTCGCATCATATCAGCAGCAATTGCTTTGGATTCTCCCATACCTTGTAAACCCAATCCTTTCCAATACGCCCAAGTTACCAATAAATATAAGGCTGTGATAATACAAATCGATAATGTCAAAGCCCATACCATACCGTTTCGACCACTGCGTATTTCCGCACTGATATAAGCTGCTTCATTCCACCCACCATAAGTTAATAAAACAAAGACCATCGCCATACCAAATGCTTTAATAGATAAACCATTTTCTAAAAGAGTCGGTGCAGAAGTATTGCTAATACTAGTACTTCCTGAATCCAGTAAAAAAGCTGCTGTACCGACAATAAGTAATAAACTTGTTGCTTGTAAAACGGTTAAAAACGTTTGAGTTGCCATACCAGAGCGAACATTCATCAGATTAATAACCGATAAAATAACTACGGATAAAACGGCATAGCAAATTGCCCCCGAGCCTGGGCCAAAAAAATCTAGCGATAAGACATGATTCATGTAATCGCCAAAAACAAAAGACAATAAAGCAATAGAGCCGGTTGTTATAACAGATAATCTTGCCCAACCAAATAAAAAAGCGACTGAGCGTCCATACGCACGATATAGGAAATGATAATCTCCACCTGCATTAGGATAGGTTGTTGCTAGTTCTGCATAGCAAAGTGCGCCAATTAACGAAACAACGCCGCCTATGAACCAAGCAACAAACATCCAACCGCTGTGATTACTGATGCTTGCAACAATAGCAGGTGTTTTAAAAATTCCTGCTCCAATAACAATCCCAACAATAAGAGCAACTGCCTCTTTTAATCCAAGAATACGCCTTGGAGAACCCTCTGCTGTTTTGTCTGGATCTTCTTTTGAAGTAGGGGACATATCAATTCTAGGAAGATAATAAAAAAGATACTCATTGTAACAATGAACATTCCTTTTTATATATATTTTCAAAAGAACTGCTGTTTTAACGGACTTTAAACCAATATCAATAATATTGATGATCAAGAAGAATTTTTTTAATTAATGAATTACAGCATTTTTCTTTTAGATATGAAATTAATCAATTTCTTTGAAAACCTCTAAAAATGGTAACCGTTTTTTACGTCGAAATGAGTTTTGTTTTCTTATCTAAAACAAAAGCGACATGTTGATGTATTTCGAGCTCTTGTAATATCAGAAACAATAACTTTTGATGTCCTAACAGTCATTCCTACTTTCATCTGCTTAATTGATTCTACAAGATCACTGCAAAATTCTTTCATTTCGTTATCCATTGATAACTCTCTTCAGTTCTTTCAAAAAGTACTTAGCAAATTTCACTCATTTCAACAGGATTGATTTTTTTAATCCTGTCGAGCAGATTCGCATCAAGCGTTTTCAAATCATAATCGGTTTGAAGATTCAGCCAGTATTGTGGAGTTTGTCCAAACACCTTACCTATCAAACAAGCTGTTTCAACTGTAATAGGCCGTTTCCCATTCACAATGTGTGATATGTTCATACGGGATACACCGATTTTTCGTGCCAACTCAGCTTGCGATATATTGATTTCATCCATTATTTCAGCAAGAAACATACCTGGATGAATAGCAGGCAAATTGTTCTGGATAGTCATGATCTGTTCCTTTTAGTGATAATCCACAATTTCAACTTCATAGGCATTTCCATTTTCAAAACGAAAACAAATTCGCCATTGACTGTTTATCCGAATACTGTATTGACCAATTCTGTCATGAGAAAGTTTTTCTAGTCTATTGAATGGCGGGTTTCGCAGATCTTTAATACTTGTTGCTGCATTAAGTTGAATCAACCTCATGGCAGCGCGTTTCAAGATTTCTTTTTTAAAGCGAGACGATTTTCCCGTTTTAAAAAAGGATTCTGTTTCTGCACTGGCAAATGTTTTAATCATGCAATAATTGTAAACTACTTGTTTACAATAGTCAATTTATTGAATTTGTAATGCATTTTTATAACAAATGTCTTATTCAAACAAAAAAGCCTTGTTTTCACTAGAAAAACAAGGCTTTTGCAGACATCTTGAAACGTCATAAAACGCATTCTTGGTGCCGATGGGCAGAATCGAACTGCCGACCTACTGATTACGAATCAGTTGCTCTACCGACTGAGCTACATCGGCAAAAAGCGCATTGTAACAAAAAAAGAAAGGCTTTTGCCACTTATTCCTAAATACATCCTTGTATAATTTTTAAATTATTTTACTCAGGATAAAAAATGAATTTTTTGAAAACAAAAGTCCGATTTCTAACCATTTTTATCTGTTTATTAAGTGCTTTTTATTCAACTTATGTAGCTGCACAGGAAAGTACTATTCGTAAACGTTTTCAAGAAAATGTTGTTCCTGGAGAAAAGGTTACTTCTGTCAAAAAAACACCCTACTCAGGTCTCTACGAAGTCAGAGTTGGAAATAAAATTGTCTATACAGATAATAAAGCACGTTTTCTAATCATCGGACGTGTTATCGATATCGATACTGGACAAGATTACACACAAACAAGAATTGATGAAATCAGCAAGATTTCTTTTTCTGAATTACCTTTAGAACAAGCAATAAAAAAGGTAAATGGAAAAGGAGAAAGAGTCATTGCTGTTTTTTCTGACCCTAACTGCGGTTATTGCAAACGTTTGGAGCACATGCTCAAAGGTATAGATAATTTAACAATTTACGTTTTCCCTTTGAATATCCTTTCTGAAAAATCTCGAACTATATCTCGTAATATCTGGTGCTCTCCAAATAGAGACCAAGCATGGGATCTATGGATGACCGAAGGAGTTCTGCCTGATGAAGCTAATGAAAATTGCTCTTATTCAGATAAAAACCTCTTGCAGCTAGCTAAAAAACTAGACATTACTGGAACACCTGTTATTTTCTTTAGCAATGGATCACGTATCATAGGAATGCCTTCTGCAGAAGATTTCATTAAAGCTCTTGCATCTGAAAAATGATTTTTTCCAAGTAAACTCACACGTTAATTGATTAAATAAACGTGTGAGTTTTTCTTTCTAATATCTTGAATCCCCACTTTCAAATTTAAAGCCGCTTTTTAATCTGATATGATTGTGTGCTTACTTATCTGATTGTTAAACCAATATACCCATGGAGAAAAACAAGATGTCATCCGTCGAATTACAGCTTAGAAAAATTCTAGAAAAGCGAATTCTTATTTTAGATGGTGCCATGGGGACAATGATTCAACGCTATGGCTTAACAGAAGAAGACTACCGTGGTGGTCCAAATGGACGCTTTGCCAACTTTTCTGCACCTCCTTCAGCTACCAACAGAGAACTTTTTGTTCGTGGAAATAATGAACTGCTTTCATTAACACAACCCCATATTATTTCTGCTATCCATGAGGAATATCTTGCGGCAGGTGCTGATGTAATTGAAACAAATACTTTCGGTGCCACATCTATTGCACAAGAAGACTATTACATGGCCGATCTTGTGTATGAAATGAATGTTGCCTCTGCAAAAATCGCCAAAGAAGCCTGCGCAAAATTTTCAACTCCTGATAATCCACGTTTTGTTGCTGGTTCCATAGGACCAACTCCAAAAACCGCTTCCATTTCCCCAGATGTCAATGACCCTGGTGCTCGTAATATTAATTTTGACCAGTTAGTTGAAGCTTATCTTGAACAAGTTCGTGCACTCGTTGAAGGAGGCGTTGATATCTTACTTGTTGAAACTGTATTTGACACACTTAATTGCAAAGCAGCTCTTTTTGCTATCGATACTTATTTTGAGGAAAGTGGAAAAAAACTACCCATTATGATTTCCGGTACGGTAACAGATGCTTCTGGTCGTATTTTATCTGGACAAACAGTTTCTGCATTTTGGTATTCCGTTAGACACGCAAAACCACTGACCATTGGATTAAATTGCGCATTAGGAGCTGCACTAATGCGTCCATATGTAGAAGAAATTTCACGAATTTCTGATGCCTATATCTGTATTTATCCTAATGCAGGTCTGCCTAACCCAATGAGTGAAACTGGCTTTGACGAACTTCCCGCAGATACTTCCGCTTTATTAAAAGAATTTGCAGAAAGCGGTTTGGTCAATATTGTAGGGGGATGTTGCGGAACAACACCTGATCATATTCGTGCAATTGCAAAAGCCGTTCAAAACAAAGCCCCTAGAAAGATTCCAAAAATAGCTCCAACCATGAGATTAGCTGGTTTAGAGCCTTTTATTATCGATGACAATTCTCTGTTTGTTAATGTAGGCGAAAGAACTAACGTAACAGGATCAAAAATCTTTTCCCGCTTAATACAAAACGAAGAATACGATCAAGCTTTATCAGTAGCAAGACAACAAGTTGAAAACGGTGCGCAAATTATCGATATCAATATGGATGAAGCCATGTTGGATTCAGTTGCGGCAATGACACGATTTTTAAATCTCATTGCTTCTGAACCTGATATTGCACGCATACCGGTAATGCTGGACTCATCAAAATGGGAAGTTATTGAAGCCGGATTAAAATGCTTACAAGGAAAAGCTATTGTTAATTCCATTTCTTTAAAAGAAGGGGAAGCAGAATTTCTTCGTCAAGCCAACTTATGCCGGCGATATGGTGCTGCCGCCATTGTGATGGCCTTTGATGAACAAGGGCAAGCAGATACTTTTCAGCGAAAAATCGAAATATGTCAGCGAGCCTATAACCTCCTGATCAATAAAGTCAATTTCCCTCCAGAAGATATCATCTTTGACCCGAATATATTTGCTATTGCAACTGGTATTGATGAACACAACAATTATGCACTTGACTTCATTGAAGCAACACGCTGGATACGAGAAAACCTGCCACTAGCAAAAATCAGTGGTGGCGTTTCAAACGTTAGTTTCAGTTTACGAGGAAATAACGCGGCACGCGAAGCGATACATACTGTTTTCTTATACCATGCTATTGCTGCCGGTATGACAATGGGAATTGTTAATGCAGGCATGATTGGTGTATACGATGAAATTCCTTCTGATTTACGTGAGCGTGTTGAAGACGTTATTTTAAATAGACGAAATGACGCAACCGAACGTTTACTGGATGTCGCAGATCAATTCCAGGCTGGCTCAAAAAAAGAAGAAGCCAATTTGGAATGGAGATCAGAACCTGTTAGAGAACGCTTAACACATGCATTAATACATGGACAAACACAATGGATTTCTGAAGATACCGATGAGGTACTTCGCGAAATTTTAGAAAAAGGCGGACAACCTATTCAAGTGATTGAAGGACCTTTAATGGATGGCATGAATGCGGTTGGCGACCTGTTTGGACAAGGCAAGATGTTTTTACCACAGGTTGTTAAATCAGCACGTGTCATGAAAGAAGCGGTTGCTCACCTGGTTCCTTATATTGAAGAAGAAAAACAAAAATCGGGTGAATCCACATCAAAAGGAAAAATTCTTATCGCAACAGTAAAAGGCGATGTTCACGATATTGGAAAAAATATTGTTGCAGTTGTTCTTCAATGTAACAATTTTGAAGTAGAAAACATGGGCGTTATGGTTCCATGTGCAGAAATTCTCGCCAAAGCAAAAGAAATACAAGCGGACATCATTGGGTTATCTGGATTAATCACACCATCTCTTGAAGAAATGGCATATGTTGCAAGCGAAATGCAACGAGATGAGTATTTCAGATCCCGAAAAATTCCACTTCTTATTGGTGGGGCAACAACTAGCCGTGTTCATACCGCCGTTAAAATTGCTGTCAATTATGACGGTCCTGTTATTTATGTTCCAGATGCTTCTCGGACGGTTACGGTTGCACAAGCCCTTTTAGGAGCCGACTCAGAAGTATTTTTAGCTGAATGGAAAAAAGACTATGACAGGGTAAGACGACTGCATGCCGAGAAAAAACCACTCGATATGTTAACTATTCAAGAAGCCAGAAATAACAAGTTACGTCTTTCCTTTAATGACCAAAATGCCCCTGTCAAACCTCGTTATATCGGACAACGCTTCCTGAAAAATATTGATTTAGCAACAATTGCTAATTACATTGACTGGAAACCTTTCTTCCGTGTATGGGACTTGCCTGGTACTTATCCAGATCTTTTAAATGATGAAGCACATGGAAAAACTGCAAGCAAACTTTTTGCTGAAGCAAAAGAAATGCTGAAAAAAGTCATTGATGGAAAATGGTTGACAGCTCATGCTTCCATTGCACTCATGCCAGCCAATAGCATCAATGATGATGATATCGAAATTTATACCGACGAAACACGTTCCGAAGTTGCTTTCACTTATTACGGAGTTAGACAACAAACACAAAAACCAATTATTGATGGCATACAACGCCCAAATCAATGTCTAGCTGATTTTATTGCACCAAAGGAAAGTAAAGTACCTGATTATATTGGTATGTTTGCAGTTACTGCGGGTATCGGAATTGATAAACATATCGAACGTTTTGAAAAGGCATTAGATGATTACAGCAGTATTATGCTAAAAGCACTTTCTGACAGACTCGTTGAAGCTGTATCTGAATATGTACACGAATTGGTACGAAAAGATCTATGGGCTTATACATCCAATGAACAATTTTCAAAAGAAGCTTTAATACAAGAAGCCTATCAAGGTATTCGACCTGCTCCTGGATATCCAACCTGTCCAGAACATACAGTGAAAACAGCACTATTCGAAATGTTAAAGTGTGAACAAATTGGTATGACCTTAACGGAGTCTTATGCTATGAGTCCAGCCTCTTCTATTGCTGGATTTTATTTTGCGCATCCTAATGCAAAATATTTTAGTGTTGGAAAAATTGATACTGATCAAGTTGAAGACATGGCAAAACGTCGTAATGTTAGCCCTGAAAATATTGCTTCATGGCTTTCACCAATCCTTTAACTGAACTATCTGGTATCCAATAAGAACAAACACGATGAAAAATGCGATTTATTACACGATAAAACCACAAGATCCTGCCGGACATCTTTATAGAGTTTCAGTAACGGTATCTTCTCCAAATCCATCAGGACAACTTTTTTCATTGCCTGCTTGGATTCCTGGCAGTTACATGATTCGTGAATTCGCTAAAAACATCGTTCAAATTCAAGCTAAAGCCAACCATAAAAATGTTTTACTGGAAAAACTGGATAAACACACCTGGAAAGCTGAACCTGTCGATTCTGCCTTAACATTGGAATATGATGTTTATGCTTGGGATCTGTCTGTGAGAAGCGCCCATTTAGATCAAACACATGGATTCTTCAATGGAACCAGTGTTTATCTTCAAGTAATTGGACAAGAAAATCAGCCGCACATCGTTGATATTCAAGCGCCAAATGATCCTGTCTGCAAAGATTGGAAAATTGCAACCGCCCTTCCTGAACTGGAAGCAAAACGTTATGGATTTGGGAGCTATATCGCCTCTGGATATGACGAGTTAATTGATCACCCTGTCGAAATGGGAACATTTGTTTCTGGTTCCTTTGAGGTATTTGGTGTTCCTCATGAAGTTGCTATAACCGGACGTGTTCCTAATTTGGATATGGAACGTCTACTTTCAGATCTCACCCGAATTTGCGAAACTCAAATTCAATTTTTTGATCCAAAAACCAAAACACCTCCAATGCAACGCTATGTCTTTTTGGTTATGGTCGTTGGAAATGGATATGGAGGTCTGGAGCATCGTGCGTCTACTGCTCTTATTTGTTCCAGAAATGATTTACCTGTCAAAAAAGCCATACCTGAAACGTCAAGCACGATGGGAGAAGGGTATCAACAATTTCTGGGCTTATGTAGCCATGAATATTTTCATACCTGGTTTGTCAAACGAATTCGCCCGGCTGTCTTTGCTCCTTACAACTTGCAAAAAGAAAATTACACACGACTTTTATGGCTGTTTGAAGGCTTTACCAGTTATTACGATGATCTATTAGTTGCTCGATGCGGCATATTTGATGTAAACACTTACTTACAGAGAACCGCAAGAACTATAAACAATGTTAAAAGAGCGATTGGAAGAAAAAAACAAACTCTTACCGAGTCCAGTTTTGATGCTTGGATAAAATTTTATCGCCAAGACGAAAATGCAACGAATGCTTTGGTGAACTACTATACCAAAGGTTCATTAGTTGCTTTAGCATTGGATTTAACTATTCGTATCCGAACAAATAACCAGAAATCACTTGATGATGGCATGCGCCTTTTATGGGAAAGATATGGTCATAATTACGAACCAGAATCCAGAGAAAAAGGTATTGGAGAAACAGAAGCAGAGCTCCTTTTTGAGGAAGCAACAGGACTAGATCTGAATGAATTTTTCAAACGCTATGTCCACGGTACAAATGAATTAAAACTTAATCATTTACTTGAACATTTTGGCATTACAGAAAGCCAGCCTACAAAAAATCAAAAAGCGAGTTTAAATGTTCGCGTTAGTAAAATTGGAAATGACTGCCAAATTTCCAATGTTTATGAATCGGGTGCCGCTCATCAAGCAGGCCTATCAGCAGGCGATGTTCTCGTGGCAATTGATGGTATCCGTGTTCCTAGTGACAATCCAACAGCCGGCATAGAAAATCTTCTTTCCAGATACTCCATTGGTGAAACCGTTACTGTCCATGCTTTCAGAAGAGATGAACTCATGGTATTTGATGTCACGCTTTCTCCAGATGACACACCACAATACCGACTCTCACTTTCAGAAAACCAAACCATGGCAACAATACAAGCAAGAAACCATTGGTTAAGTGGCGAAACAGACTTCATTACGATGTAGAATTAAAAAGTTGAGCTAACTCCTTGCCGGGATCTTCTGCTCGCATAAAAGCCTCTCCAATAAGGAAAGCGTGTACACCTGCGTTTTGCATAAGAATAACATCATCGCGTTTTAGTATCCCAGATTCTGTAATGACCAGTTTTTCTGAAGGAATATAGGGAAGTAAATGAATCGTATTTTGTAATGATGTTTCAAAAGTCCGTAAATCACGATTATTAATTCCCAACAATGGGCTTTTTAACTTTAATGCTCTTTCCAGTTCATTAGCATTATGTACTTCCAAAAGGACATTCATCCCTAATTCCAAAGCACAACTTTCCAATTCAACCAATAATCCTTGATCAAGAACGGCTACTATCAATAAAACACAATCTGCCCGCCATAAGCGGGCTTCATATATTTGGTAAAAATCAATCAGGAAATCTTTTCGTAATATAGGTAAATCACAACTTTGTCTTGCCTCTTTCAAATAGGAAAGCTCTCCCTGAAAAAAAACTTTGTCAGTAAGTACTGACAAACATGCAGCCCCGTATTTTTCATAGCTTTTTGCAATTTGATCTGGATAAAATGGGTGACGAATAATCCCTTTTGATGGAGAAGCTTTTTTGATTTCAGCAATAACAGCAGCTTTACCTTCCCTGATAAAACCACGTAATCTTTCTTCAAACCCACGCAGATCTTGTTTGATTTCAGAATGATTCTCTACCTCATCTCGAAGACTGTTTGTCGATCGATATCTTTTTGCCGCAGCAAGTTCTTCTTTTTTTACGCTAAGTATTTTGTTGAGAATGTTTGACATTTTTTACCCCTATTGGCATTTACTAGCCATCTGTGTAAAAGCCACAAATTCTTTTAATTTTGCTAAAGCTGCACCTGATGTTATGGCCTTGCGAGCAATCGGGATTCCATTAGCAATTGAATCTACTCTGTTTGCAGCATAAAGAGCCGTTGCCGCATTCAAAGTAATAATATCGGATACCGATTCATCATTACCTGAGAGCCCATCTAATACTTTTCTTTTGGATTCTTGGCTATTTTTTACTTCAAAATTTCGACTTGCAAACATTCTCATACCAAAATCCTCGGGATGAATATCATATTCTTTGACTTTCCCATCCGAAAGTTCTCCTATCAGAGTGCTAGCTCCCAGAGAAACCTCATCCAGATTATCCCGCCCCCAAACAACTATTGCTCTTTTAACCCCTATTTTTTGTAATACACGGACCTGAATACCAACTAAATCAGGATGAAAAACACCCATTAATACATTATCCGCGTGAGCAGGATTGGTAAGCGGACCAAGAATATTAAAAATCGTACGAACACCTAATTCTTTTCTAACCGTTTGTGCATGTTCCATTGCTGCATGATGATTAGGTGCATACATAAAGCCAATTCCTGTTTTTTCGATTGATTTGGCAATCAATTCTGGCGATAAATGAATATTGGCATCTAATGATTCCAGTAAATCAGCACTTCCAGATGAAGAAGAAACACCCCGTCCTCCGTGTTTGGCAATACGTATCCCACAAGCTGCTGCAACAAACATTGAAGCTGTTGAAATATTAAATGTATGTGCGCCATCACCTCCTGTTCCGACAATATCGAGTAAACTGCCTGTGTCCGGCACATTAACCTTGACCGCAAATTCTCTTAAAACTTGTGCTGCAGCAGCAATTTCTCCTACTGTTTCTTTTTTGACTCTCAAACCCATTGTTAATGCAGCAACCATCAAAGGAGACATTTCGCCACTCATAATACGGCGAAATAAAAATAACATTTCGTCATGAAAAATTTCACGATGCTCAATGCATCGGACTAAAGCTTCTTGAGGTGTAATAGACATAATAAATTTCCCCAATCTTTCAAATTATTTCTGACAATTCATGCAACGAGAAAGTTCTGAAGTAACTCATAACTGTTTGCAGACAAAATCGATTTCGGATGAAATTGAACGCCTTCTATCAGCAATGTTTTATGAGGTATTCCCAACATTTTTCATCAACAAAAATACATTTGGCAAAGTAATTCCCGGCTTGAATTACCAGTCACATCGACAAAAAGTAAAAATTCGGAAATTGTTTACGCGCAAGAAATGCGCAAATAGGCATCAGGCATTTGGCTTACGCCAACGCTGAAAAAGAAGTGACACAACGAATTGATTTATCTTAACCATGGAAATGATTATACGCTCAAAAAATAATCCTTCACAGAAAAGAAAATTTCATTAATAAAAATATAACTGGCATTACAAAGAGGAATTATCCTCTTTATGTTCATCTTGATCGGCAACCGGGACTCTATACTTTTCATCTGCCCAAGCACCTAAATCAACTTGTTTACAACGCAACGAACAAAACGGACGATATGGACTTTTTTCTGTCCATTCTACTTTTTTACCACATACAGGACAGGAAACAACCGTTGTCATCATATCAACACAAAGTTAATTCAAATGGGACGTCATTATCGATTGGACGCGGTTTCATATCTCCGTCTTGCGTATTAAAACGAATACGAAGCATATACTTATTGGCCGAAATTTCCGGAATAACATTAGCATCGGGTTTTAAGGCAAGGCGTAGCATTTGGTACGTTTTACCTTGTAATGTCTGATGATAAGCACCCGCTTGAGCTACCATCGTAACTTGCGTTCCTGAATCACGCATGAGTCGCAACACCATACTAATAGCATCAAAAAGCGGCTTTATAGGTTCAACCCAATTTTGAATATCTTGTTTTCGTTTTTCTGCTGGTTTTTTCTGCCAAGCGTAATAAGAAGGAACATCAAATTCGCATACTCCACCCGGTATACTCATTCGTCCTCGAATACTCATTAACCATTCATTATCACGAAATACTTGGGCAAATCGACTTGTGGTATTAAAAAGTATGTTACTGACTTGTTCTACCTCTGCTAAAACAGAATCCAAAACATCTTCTTTAACATTAGGGTGTACACGGTAACTGATAAGAGTTTGTTTTTGTCTTTCTAGTTCTTGAATTAAATCCGCTTTTAAATCGGCCCGACCTGCAACATCCATCACCTCAAATATTGTAGATAAAGCGACATGGTGTTGTAGAGGATGATCTTGTTCAAGAAAATACTGGAAACGCTCGTACAAATCCTCCAATCGCAACAAAGTGCGAATTTTTTCATTGAAAGGATATTCGTAAATTATCAAAATAAGCCCTTTTCCATTTAACCGTATCTGAATTTTATGATTTTGACTGATCAAAACCAAAAATTCAATTTAAATCTGGTCCAGATTTGCGTTCTTCTGCGATTTTTTTATATTTTGAATGCAGATAGTCTATTTTTTCAAGCAGTTTATCAATTTCATTATCATTTAATATGACATCATCTGCTATAGCAAGACGTTCTTGACGCGTTGCCTGTGCTGCCATAATAGCTTCTACTTGTTTTTTTTCCATGCGATTTCGCATCATTACGCGATTTATTTGCAATTCTTCAGGACAATCCACAAGTAAAATTCTATCCGGCATATCTTGCCAGACTGGTTGTTCTGTTAAAAGAGGAATAACAAAAATAATATAATCACCTTTTGACTGATTAGCCTGATTTTGCGCTTCTTCCTTAATCATAGGATGCAAAATCGCTTCCAATTTCTCTCTAGCAGAAGCATCTTGAAAAACCAACTCCCGCATTTTTGCTCGATTCAATGAACCATCTTCATTCACAAATTGTGCACCAAATTCACGACGTATTGCATCCATTCCTAAACCACCGGGTGCAGTTAATTGATGTGCAATGACATCCATTTCAATAACGCTGGCACCTCTTTCAGCGAAAAGATGAGCAATCGTAGACTTTCCACTACCGATTCCACCCGTTATTCCCAGTGAAAAAAAAGATGGTGAAGCATTTCTTTTGACGTTCATGATTTTCTTTTTATGACAAACTAAACGAGCAACAATTTAATCTGAAGAGGCAAATCTTTTGTTAGATTAACTTTAAATCCTGTTTTTGCATAACGTTGCCATCGACCGATAACAAATGACATAAGAATACTTGCGCGAGCAAGTGCTTCTTCTTCTGTTCCATATCCTTGCACAACCGCAATGCGTAAACTTTGACGAAAAGCCAACTCCACATAATCATAAAATTGATTAATCCTTGCCTGAAGTCGATCATCTTCGTTTACTAAAACTTCCCCTATCAAAACCCGTGTCATCCCAGGATTGCGTTCTGCAAAATTTAATAGCATCATCAAAATCGCCTGGACTTGAGAAAGACCCATTTCTTCCTGATTGGTTATTTGATTAATCAAACCAAATATTGTCGTTTCAATAAAATCAATAAGCCCTTCAAACATTTGTGCTTTACTTGCAAAATGTCGATACAGTGCTGCTTCTGAAAGGGAAACTTGGCGAGCCAGTGCTGCTGTCGTTATTTTTTCGCTTTTGGGATGTTCAAGCATCTGCGCTAATGCTTGAAGTATTTGTAATTTTCGATCACCTGTTTTGGCTGATGACATAAGCAATCTCTATATCCTGAATTTGCTCATATTGTTAGGCATTGCAAACAATATTTATTAGGCGCTTCCTAATACCATAGCAAGTATAACCTTTAGTTTGTCGAGTTTTATAAATTTTGAAAATATTTTATGAAGTGCGCAATCAGGCAAATTAATGGATTCTTTATTACAGCTCTCTTAAATGAAAAGGCAACTTTCTGACTGATGGTATTTTGACGTCAACAAAAGCTGGGCGGCTCCATCCTTCTTTTTGTTTTTTTATTGGTGATGCATGCCCAGAAACTCTATCCTTTCTTGTATAACGTGTTACCAGTACTGTTTTCATACCAACTGCGCGAGCTACTTTTAAAACACTTTCGCTATCTTCTACCAAAACACATCGAGAAGAGTTTACTTTTTCTAAAGCAATTAATTTTAATAGAAGCTTTTTTGATGGTTTGGGTAAAAGTTGACCATTTACACGCATCAACTCTATCGAAACATGTCGATTAAAATTTTTTCGCAATCCCAAATGTTTCAAAACATCTCGAGAATAACGATAGGCAGAATTGGTTAAAAGAATTTTTCGTCCCGGCAAATTTTTTATCAAATTTGAAAGATTTCGTTCGGAACGAATCATTGAAGATAAATCAGGTAAATCATGCGCTGCATCTAAAAAAACATCTTCTTTAACATCATGATGTTTTATTAATCCTAATAACGTTGCCCCGTATCGTTTCCAATAGGAAAGACGAAGCTTGTTAGCTTCATCTAAAGAAAAAGATTCATCTGATTGAATAATATATCTTGCAATAAAACGATTCATATTTTCCGTAATGGCAGGAAAAATCGCATGCGAAGCATTATGCAAAGTATTATCCAAATCAAATATCCAAATCATGGGCATTGTGTATTCAGCTCTACATAAACAATGCTCCTTAAAACGGAAAGGTAATTTCCAATTTTAAGGAGCAGTAAAGAAATGTTTCTTTTTGATTTCTAGCTCAATTATTTCGCTTTTGCTTTCATTTTTGCTTTTTCTATATCAGCTTCATAACGTTTTGTTACCCACCATTGTTGCAGGATAGACAAAATATTATTAACTACCCAGTACAGAACCAGTCCTGACGGGAAGAAGAAGAAAGTGATAGAGAAAATAATTGGCATTGCCATCATTAATCGCGCTTGCAAACGATCTGGTGGCGGCGGGCTCATTTTCTGTTGTATGAACATGGATACTGCCATCAGAACCGGCAAGATATAGTATGGATCTGGTGCAGCCAAGTCTGTAATCCAGCCAATCCATGGTGCATTACGAATTTCAATACTAGCCAACAACACCCAGTACAAGGCAATAAATACCGGAATCTGAATCACTACAGGCAAGCAACCGCCAATTGGATTGATTTTTTCCTTTTTGTAGTAATCCATCAAAACTTGATTTTGCCGTTGCTTATCATCCTTGTAACGGTCTTTCAAATTCATAATTTCCGGCATGTGCTGCTTCATACGAGCCATACTTCTATAACTTGCAGCAGAAAGCGGGATAAACGCAACTTTAACCAAAACGGTCAGTAAAATAATCGTCCAACCCCAGTTACCTATTTCCTTATGAATTTGCACCATCAGCCAGAAAATCGGCTTAGCAATAATAGTCAACCAGCCATAGTCTTTAACAAACTCCAATCCTGGTGCTGTTTTTTCGAGTACAGAAGATTCTTGAGGACCTGCATACAGACGCGCTTCTGTTTCAACTGTTTTATGAGGATCAACCACTCCTACCGGCACAATTGAACCAAATGCAAATAACTTGTCATCAATTTTTCTTGCATAGTTTTCGCGTTCAGCATTTTCTTTCGGAATAATTGCAGAAACGAAGTAGTGCTGAACCATTCCGATCCAACCGTTATTAACTTTCGTTGCAAATTCTGCTTTTTCTTCACCGATTTTGTCAAAATCCAGTTTTTGGAATTTCTCTTCACTAGAATAAACAGCAGGACCGGTAAAAGTACTGATCCAACGAGATTGTCCTTCTGGTTTACTGTCATCACGTACTAATTGCATGTAGACAGATGGATTGATCGGATTTTTCGTTAAATTGGTAATATCTAACTTAACGTCAATCGTGTAATCGTTTCGATGGAAAATATAGGTTTTAGTCAAACGCACACCACCTTGGGTCGCATCCATGACCAATTTCACTTCATTACCATCATTGAGTGTTTTACTACCTGGTCGAACTGTATAAACCGTTGTGTGATTTGGATAAGCGCCACCTGCCAAACCAATTTGAGCAAGATAGGTTAAATTTTCGCTTGTTTGGAAAAGCGTCATTGGTTTTTCTGGATCGACATTATCACGATGTTTTAACAGATCCAATTGCTCAATGACACCACCAACAGTATTGATCTTGGCAGATAATACATCTGTCGTAATCGTAATAACTTCACCTGTTTTAGCAGGTGTAATTTCTTCAGGTTCAGAAGCTGCCTGTACCGTTTCTTCTGATTCAGGAATAGTCGCCGTCTGAATAGGAACCTGTGGCAATCCCTTTTTATCATTTTCAGTTAATTGCTCTTGGCTCGCTCTTCTAAAGAATACAGATGTTCCGCCTTGGTATACCTGCCAGTTATCCCAGAGCATAAACAGCGCAATTACTAAAACAAGCCATAAAGTAGTGCGTTTTTTTGTATCCATAAATATTTATTTCTGATGATTACACTGGGATGATACGGAATTGCTTTTTTTAGGTGGTACAGGATCAAATCCTCCTGCATGCCACGGATGACATTTTAACAAACGCCAACTTGCAAGCAAGATTCCTTTCACGCATCCATGAAGAGAAATCGCCTCAATTGCATATTGGGAACATGTCGGATAAAAACGGCAATTTCGCCCTAAATAAGGGCTAATACACAATTGATATACTCGCAATAAGAAAAGCAGGATTAATTTTAACGGTGATTTCACTAACCTGCTCCTTTTTTTATGTTTCTTGCGAATAAATTTTCAATTTCGGCCCTTACTTGCTGCTTTAGCACTTTACCTGTTGCAGGTTCGCCACGCTTATTCAGTGGAGAAGAAAGACGGACAATACAATCTATCGTCTTAATTTCATTTTTTCGGAATACTTCTCGACATATTCGTTTAATCATATTCCGAGTTACTGACCTTGGCGCATAACGCTTAGCAACAACTACCCCCAGTCTAGCATGAGGAGACATACTTTTTCTCGTATATAAAGTAAAGTGTCCAGTCTTATTTTTTTTGCCCAAACGAAAAACGGATGAAAATTCATCCGTTTTAACGAGGCGCCTTTCGCGTGAAAAATGATTACTCACACAAAAGCTAATCAATACTAGCTATACAGCCAGGCGTTTGCGACCTTTAGCACGACGTGCATTCAGCACGGCACGGCCGCCTCTCGTTGCCATACGGGCACGAAAACCATGGGTACGCTTACGGCGTACAACAGAAGGTTGATAGGTACGTTTCATGATGATCTCGCTAATCAGCAATAATAAACAGGTAAATCTGCTACTTTGTTAATGATGCCAATTATTGGTAAAACAGAATCAGCAAACACAAAGCATCACTTTACTTTCAAAGTAACCTAGGATTAGACCGTAAATGGCTATTACTTGTCAATACCTTAAGTTATTTTAGTAACGAATTTACCTGTGGATAACTTTTGCGTTTCAGAGTAAAATAACATATTCCAATTTCACCAAAATTCCCAATTTTTATCTGTACTTATAAAGCAACAGATAGGTGTATTTATTTTAAAATTTTGAACGACTTTCGCAGAAAATCTGCATAATTATTTACATACCGATATGGAAAATTTTTGGCAAAGCTGTTTAAACCAACTAAAACTAGAGTTGCCATCGCAGCAGTTTAATACGTGGATAAAACCATTAGTTCCTGTTGATTATAAAAATGGAATTTTACATATTGCTGTGCAAAACCGCTTCAAATTAGATTTTGTTAAGGCACAATTTTCCAATCGTTTATCTGATCTGGCTTCAAAATATTGGGATATTCCAGTAGAACTGAAATTTTCAATTCAATCACAGCAAAATAAAAAACCTTCTTATTCTGCAATTCCATCCAGTTTTTTAGAACAAGAGCCAAATAGAAAACCCACTGAAAAAGAAGTTCTAGCACAAGAAAAAGAGAAAAAAGCTTTACGTAACAGCATCAATAGCGAGATGACTTTTGATAATTTTGTCACTGGTAATGCCAATCAACTTGCCAGAGCTGCTGCTATTCAAGTTACCATCAATCCTGGAATATCATACAACCCCCTTTATATTTTTGGTGGAGTAGGGCTTGGTAAAACGCATTTAATGCATGCTATTGCCAATCAAATCCTAAAAGATCGTCCTAACGATAGAATTCGTTGTATTCACTCGGAACGATATGTTCGCGATGTTGTTACAGCTTCACAACGTAATAGTTTTGATAAATTAAGACAGGATTATTGTTCTTTAGATGTTTTGTTGATTGATGACATTCAATTTTTAAGCAAAAAAGAAAGAACACAAGACGAACTGTTTCTTGTTTTTGAAACACTTACTGCAGAACGCAAGCAAGTAATTATCACAGGAGAGCTTTATCCGAAAGAGCTGACAGGACTGCATCCTCGTTTGATTTCTCGATTTGCATCTGGATTGACAGTTGCAATTGAACCTCCTGAATTGGAAATGCGTGTTGCCATTTTATTAAAAAAAGCGGCAGAAGTTGATATCACTCTTACTGATGATGTTGCCTTTTTTATTGCGCAACACCTTCAATCGAATATCCGTGAATTAGAAGGCGCATTAAAAAAAGTGCTTGCTTATTCCAAGTTTCTTAACAAGAACATAACGATTGATTTAACAAAAGAAGCTTTAAAAGATTTGTTGTCTGTTCAAAACCGTCAGATTTCGATTGAGAACATACAAAAAACAGTTGCTGAGTTTTTCAATATCAAAGTTTCTGAAATGACTTCCAAACAAAGACCTTTGCATATTGTTCGACCTCGCCAAATTGCAATGTATTTAGCTAAAGAACTGACTCAAAAAAGCTTGCCTGAAATTGGAAAAGCATTTGGGGGACGAGATCATACAACTGTTTTACACGCTGTAAGAAAAATAGCGGATGACCGAAAAAGAGATTCTGAATGTAACAGGGAAATCAATATATTAGAACAGACAATAAAAGGTTAAAAAATTAAAAATTTTGTATTCAAACTATATTAATTTTTCAAGGATAGAAACATGCAACTTGTAACAACTAGCAGAGATAATCTGCTTCGCCCATTGCAAATGGTGAGTGGTATCGTCGTACGTAAACATGCTTTACCAATCCTAACCAATGTTCTGATCAAAAAGGATGGTAATCAAGTTTCTCTCCTTACAACAGATACAGAAAAACAAATCACGACATTAACTGATATTGGTAATGGAGATGAAAAAGTTGAAATTACTGTTGAAGCTAGAAAATTAGTTGATATCTTGCGCGCATTTCCAGAATCATCCGATATTACATTGGCGTTGGATGATAAACGTTTATTAGTTCAATCCGGCAAATCTCGTTTTGCATTGCAGACATTACCTGCTAATGACTTTCCTACCATGATGGAAGTGTCTGAATATGAAACGCTTGTAAACCTGCCTCAAAAAGATTTAAAAGCACTTTTAGGTATGGTTTATTTTGCTATGGCACAACAAGACATTCGTTATTATTTAAATGGTCTGTTGTTAATTACCAATGGCAAAACCCTGTCTGCGGTTGCAACAGACGGACATCGTTTAGCTTATTGTCAGGTAGAAACCGAACAAGAGCATGAACAAACCCAGGTTATCATTCCTAATAGAACTATTCTTGAATTACAACGTCTACTTGATGAGTCCGATAACAATGTTCAAATTGATATTGGCAATAATCAAATCAAATTTTCATTTAATGGTCTTGAAATTATCTCCAAATTAGTTGAAGGCAAGTTTCCTGATTATGCTCGTGTTATCCCTAAAGGATATAAAAATAGTTTTTCTATCTCACGTGAACAATTACAACGCGCTTTACAACGTTCAGCTATCATGACCAATGATAAATTCAAAGCGATTCGTTGTGTCGTTGATACCGATAGCTTAAAAATCAGCTCAACCAATACAGATCAAGAAGAAGCTATAGAAGAACTTGATATTAGCTATAACGGAGATCGAATTGATATCGGCTTTAACGTTACCTATTTGCTAGACGTACTAACGAATCAAAAGAGTGACACGATTGTTGTCGAATTAGGCGATGCCAATTCATCTGCACTGATTACGATACCTGACAATCCTGATTTCAAATACGTAGTTATGCCAATGCGTATCTAACGTTTTAATTAAATCATTTGAAAAAAGGTTTATTAAAACCAGCAAACTGATTTTGTGTTTTTTAAAGGCTGCTGCATGTCATCAAAACAACATTCTGATACCCTGACCGATAAAGAGTACGGTACTGACTCTATTCAAATTTTAGAAGGACTTGAAGCTGTCCGAAAACGGCCAGGTATGTATATTGGTGACACATCAGACGGAACCGGTCTGCACCATCTGGTATTCGAAGTTCTGGATAATTCCATTGATGAAGCGTTAGCAGGTTACTGTTCTGAAATTCAAGTAACTCTGCATGCGGATAATTCTGTTTCCATTTCCGATAATGGTCGCGGTATTCCTACCGGTATTAAACTTGATGACAAAAATTCTCCAAAACGTAGTGCTGCAGAAATAGTCATGACAGAATTGCATGCCGGCGGCAAATTCGATCAAAACTCATATAAAGTTTCTGGCGGACTTCATGGTGTAGGCGTCTCTTGCGTAAATGGTCTATCAACTCTGTTGCAATTAACCATTCAAAGAGATGGCAAAAAGCATTATATGGAGTTCGTTCGTGGTATTCCACAAAATCCAAATTTTGAAGTCATTGATGGTATTGAATGTGCACCAATTCAAGTAATTGGTGAAACACAAACAACAGGAACCCAAATTCGTTTTTGGCCTGATGATACTATTTTTTCCTCTGTTGACTTTCATTACGATACGCTAGCTAGACGTATCCGGGAATTATCTTTTTTAAATAATGGTGTACGTATTCAATTAACAGACGAAAGATCCGGTCTTTCCGAACTATTTGCGTATGAAGGCGGTACTAGAGGCTTCGTTGAATACATCAATCAAGGAAAAAACGTTTTACATCCTAATATTTTTCAGGCGACTGGTGAACGTATTTCAGATCAGAATACACAGATAACTGTTGATATTTCCATGCAATGGAATGACAGTTATAACGAACAAGTTTTTTGTTATACCAACAATATCCCACAACGTGATGGTGGTACTCACTTAACAGGATTAAGAGCAGCCATGACTAGAGTCATCAATAGGTATATTGATGAAAATGAACTGGCAAAAAAAGCAAAAGTGGATGTCTCCGGCGATGACATGAGAGAAGGGCTAACATGCGTGTTATCCGTTAAAGTACCAGAGCCTAAATTCAGTTCTCAAACAAAAGATAAATTAGTCTCTTCTGAAGTAAGAGGTCCTGTTGAAGAAATCGTTGCGAAAACACTTGCTGATTATCTCCAGGAACGCCCGGCTGATGCAAAAATCATCTGTTCTAAAATTGTAGAAGCTGCACGTGCTAGAGAAGCTGCACGTAAAGCAAGAGAGTTAACGCGTCGTAAAGGTGTTCTGGATGGGTTGGGACTATCAGCCAAATTAGCTGATTGCCAAGAAAAAGATCCTGCTTTAGCTGAACTTTATATTGTTGAGGGTGATTCAGCAGGTGGTTCAGCAAAACAAGGTAGAGACCGAAAATTCCAGGCTATTCTTCCATTGCGAGGAAAAGTACTCAATGTTGAAAAATCTCGCTTTGAAAAAATGCTTTCTTCTGAGCAAATCACAACATTGATTGCAACATTAGGTACCAGTATTGGTCCAGATGATTTTGATATTGATAAACTTCGATATCATCGCATCATTATCATGACGGATGCAGACGTGGATGGTGCGCATATCCGTACTTTGCTTTTAACCCTGTTTTACAGACAAATGCCTCAATTGGTTGAGCGTGGACATATTTATATTGCTCAACCACCGTTATATAAAATCAAGGCTGGTAAAGATGAGCGGTATTTAAAAGACGATATTGAAGAAGCCAATCACATGATGTCCATTGCCTTGCAAGGTGCAAAATTTATTGCTAAAAAAGGCTCTGAACCCATTACAGGTGAGAAATTAGAAGAAATCGTCAAGCAATATAATCAAGCTAATAATGTCATTACTCGCATGTCTCGATTAATTGATCCGGATGCATTAAATGCGATTATGACGGGAACCGAGTTAAATTTAGATAACAAAGAAACGGCCGAAGCCTCTGCAAAACAATTAACAGAATCCATTAATGATCCATCTATTAAAGTGCTTGCTCAACTAGAAGAGATTTCTGGAAACTATGTACTTTGTATTCATCGTGTACAGCATGGTAATACGCATTTGACTCAAATAGATAAAAATTTCTTACGGAGCCCTGACTATCGAACCCTCATTAAAGCAGCTCAAACCTTTAAAGGATTAATTGGTGAAGGTGCACTGATGCAGCGAGGAGAGGGTGAACGCAAGCGTGAATTTGCTATTCAGAATTTCCACCAAGCGATGCAGTGGCTAAGAAATGAGGCAGAGCGTGGTATTTCCAAGCAACGCTATAAAGGTTTGGGTGAGATGAATCCAGATCAGCTTTGGGAAACAACAATGGATCCTGGTGTTCGTCGCCTTTTAAAAGTCAGAATTGAAGATGCTATTGCGGCTGATCAAATTTTTACAACTTTAATGGGTGACAATGTTGAACCACGTCGTGCATTCATTGAAACACATGCTTTAATGGCCGGAAATATTGATATTTAATAAAGCCTCAGGCCTTTTAGGAGATCTTGCATGAGAGTAGATATTTTTCGAAAAAAAGAGCCAGATGAAAGCTTTTCCTATTTGATTGTCCCCGAAGGTCGACTCATTCCTGCTAGAGCTGCCAATATTGATTGGATACTTAAAGCACGAGGCGTTCAATTAAATCTTGATCAAGAATTGTTGGATGAATTTTCCATCGATTATCCAGCAAAACAAATTCAATCCCAAGGATATGCTGTTTCTGCAGGTATATCCGTTCCTGAAATCGATGGAATTTTAGAATAATAACTTATTGATTATTCATTCAGAAATCGCCAAAGGTTTAGTTCGACCAAGTAACCATTCTTTTGCTGAATCAGAAACAAATGGCAAAAGACGGGTACGAACCTCTTTATGATACTGATTTAACCAGTTAACCTCTTTTTCCGTTAAGAGGGTCAAATCAATACATTTTGGTTCAAAAGGGCAAAGCGTTAATGTTTCAAAACACAAGAACTCTCCAAAATCTGTTTTTTCTTTAAAGCGGTTAACGACCAAATTTTCTAGACGAATACCCCATTTTCCTTCTCTGTAAATTCCAGGTTCAATTGAGGTCATCATACCTTCTTCCATACGAGTATGATTATTAGGCATGGCATGATAAGAAATAGACTGCGGTCCCTCATGTACATTCAAAAAATATCCAATACCATGTCCGGTTCCATGACCATAATCGATGCCTGCATTCCAAAGTGGCGCACGCGCAATCGCATCTAACATGGCTGATCGAATTGAACGAGGAAAATGTGCTGTTGATAAAGCAATGAGTCCTTTTAAAACAAGCGTATAGTCTCGTTTTTGCTCAGCAGATATTTCTCCAATTGGAACCACACGAGTTATATCCGTTGTACCTCCTAGGTACTGTCCACCAGAATCAATCAATAACAACCCGGATCTATCAATCAGGGCATAATCAGATGGTGTTGCTCTGTAATGTGGTAAGGCTCCATTTTGATTAAACCCAGCAATCGTATCAAAACTCAAACTGACATAATCTAATCTTGTCTTACGATAGACTTCCAATTTTTCTGCGACTGTTAATTCGGATATAGCTTCACCATTTTTTAACGCATTTTCGAACCAGGAGAAAAACTCGCATAATGCAGCACCATCTTGTTCCATGGTTTTTCGAACGTGTTCAATTTCTTTTTCTGCTTTTTTGGACTTGAACAATACTGTTGGATTAATCGATTCGACTATCTGCAAATGTTTTATAGCTGAAACAATACCCACGGTTACCCGTTGAGGATCTAACAATAAAACCGTTTCCGATGGTAACTGATTTAAGGTCTTTGTTGTCAACGCATAGTCTTCAATTAGAATTTCATCCGCTTTTAACTGCTGCTTGATCGCTTCAGAAATTTTTCCTGAGTGTACAAATAAAATTGCCTCTTTTTCTGTTATGAGTAAATAAGAAATAAAAAGAGGATTAAAAGCGATATCTGAACCTCTTAAATTCAATACCCATGCAATATCATCTAACGTAGATATGAAGTGAGCACTTACATTTGATAATGCCATGCTTTCACGTACAACTTTTAATTTCTCAGCGCGTGTTAATGCAACTTTATCAATTGAATGTTCATATACAGGTAATAATGGTATTTCAGGGCGATCTACCCATATTTCCTGAACTAAATCACAATCAACATTAAGTTCTATACCCGTTCCCAGTAATTTCTTTTCAATCTGACGTGACACATCCCAGCTGAATAATCGTCCATCTAAAGCAATAACATTACCTGATGAGAGATGTGTTTGTAGCCAATCTATATAGGGAAGAGGAGTTGCACCTGTTAACTTCATTAAATCAATAAAAGTGCCTTGCAGTTGTTTTTCTGCTTGTACCCAATAGCGACTATCTGTCCAAAGTCCAGCAAATGTCTGTGTAACAACGAGTGTTCCTGCAGATCCATCAAATCCTGAAAACCACTGACGGCTCTGCCAATGTAAAGGCAAATATTCTGAGAGATGCGGATCAGAAGACGGAATGATATAAGCGTCTACCTGATTTTCTTTCATCTTAAGACGTAGTTGCTCTATCCGATTGATTATGGTTTTTTCTTCTGAAATGCGATGCATCTTTTACTCCAATCTATTGGGTCATAAACTGTCCATACCGTCTTTTAGCAAATGAACAGTTTCCTATAGGAATTAAATCTGGTTTAAAATTTTAAGCCTTAAATTATTTTAGGGTAATATTTTAGTTTGTAAAAAAGTAATTTTACTTATTTTTCTAATAAAAACAATGGATTACAATAACGAGCGCGCTAAAAAGATCTTGCAAAATACCAAGCAGATTTGTTCATCAGAAGAAGTACAAATTGCTGTTAAAAAAGTTGCAAACGAATTAAATGAACGTTTTAACTCTATTGAAACAGATTCTTTTCCACTTTTTCTCACCGTTATGGGTGGCGCATCCGTTTTTACTGGACAATTATTACCTCTTTTGAACTTTCCATTGGAATTTGATTTTATTCATGTGTCCCGTTATGGACATGATGATCACGGAAGTGAAGTTATATGGAAAGTTATCCCGCGCCAAAATGTCATGAATCGAATTGTTGTTATTTTGGATGACATTGTCGATGAAGGACAAACGTTATACCATGTTCAAAAACGTCTTTTAGACATGGGCGCGCTAAAAGTTATTTTAGCTGTATTTGGAGAAAAATTAATAGGTTCCAAAAAAACGATCACACTTGACCACGTAGGTATGCAGTTACCTAATAAGTATCTTATTGGTTTTGGTATGGACATTGAAGGTTACTGGCGAAATCTTCCTGATATAAGAGAGCTAACTGTTGATCCACTCATGATCTGATGCATAACTAGTTTGCTGGCGATCTTAATTTTTGTAAAACACCTTCTAATACATCCAAATCTGCAAAATCAATTAACATTTGTCCGCGACCTTTGGAGTTCACGCGAAAAGATACACGGGTAGCCAGTAAATCTGATAATTCTTCTTCAAGACGTATTACATCAGCTGATTTTACTTTTTTCTTCTTTGGTTCTATCGTAGTTTTTTCAGCCAATTTTTGTGCAACCAATTTTTCCGTTTCTCTAACGGATAGTCTTTTTGCAACAACTTGTGTCGCCAGTATCACTTGTGTTGCTGCATCAACTGAGAGTAAAGCTCTAGCATGCCCCATATCAATATCGCCAGCCATGAGCATCGTTTGAACTGCACGTGCCAAATTTAAAAGTCGAAGCAAATTGGATACTGCACTACGAGAACGACCCACTGCTTGTGCTGCTTGCTCATGTGTGTAATCAAACTCTGCTATTAAACGATTAATACCTTGAGCTTCTTCTAATGGATTTAAATCTTCGCGTTGCATATTCTCTATCAACGCAATTTCTGCAGCCGTTTTATCATCCAGTTCCTTAATTAAAGCAGGAATCTGATTTAAGCCCGCCAGTTGAGCTGCTCTAAAACGTCTTTCACCTGCAATAATCTCATAGAGATTACTACCATCTTCTAGCTTTCTGACAATAATAGGTTGGAGCACTCCTTGTTTTTGAATAGATTGTGCCAGTTCATTTAATGCCCCTTCATCCATTCTCGAACGTGGTTGGTATTTTCCGACTTTCAACTGGGTTATTGCGATATCAGTAGGTGTTTTTTTATCTGTTGATAAATCAGCACCCAACAACTCATCCAAACCTCTTCCCAAGCCTTTTTTCTTCTTTGTCATCATTTATCCTGAATTTCGTTTAAGATCATTTATTGACGATCTAACCAACCTAACATTTCATTACTGAATTCCATATATGCCTGAGCACCTCTTGAACCAGGATCAAATTTAATTCCTGGTATACCATATGATGGCGCTTCAGCTAGACGTACATTTCTTGGAATTATCGTTTTAAAGACTTTGTCTCCAAAATGTCTCTCCAGTTGCGCTGAAACATGTTGCGATAGCATGGCTCTCTTATCGAACATCACTCTTAATAAACCAATAATTTTCAAATTGCTATTCAAATTACCATGAACTCGCTTAATAGTATTAACTAAATCAGACAATCCTTCTAATGCATAATATTCACATTGCATAGGAATAATGACACCATCTGCAGCGCATAAAGCATTAATCGTCAGCATAGATAAAGCAGGTGGACAATCAATTAAAATGAAATCGTATTGATCATTAACTTTATTTAAAGCTTCTTTTAATCGATATTCTCGTTGGTCTAAATCTACTAACTCTACTTCTGCACCGGCTAAATTTCTATTAGCTGGCAAAATATCAAAATTCCCGCTTTCTGATTGTTGTCTTACATCAAGCACATCAGCAATACCCAGTAACACCTGATAGACCGAGTGGACTAATTGTGTTTTCTGAATACCTGAACCCATGGTTGCATTACCTTGAGGATCTAAATCTACGAGTAACACGCGTTGATTCAAATGAGCCAGACCTGCGGCAAGATTAATGGTAGTGGTTGTTTTACCGACACCACCTTTTTGATTCGCAATACAAAAAATTCGAGCCATATACTTTTATATCTCAGTTATCAAATCAAAATCAAACCGATTTTTCTATAATCAATAGATGTCTTTCAGCGTCTAGAAAAGGCACATCCAAGGATTTAATTGCTTTAACTTTTAAGGTTTCTGGTAATAGTTCAATTTCCTCTTCAGGAATTGTTCCTTTCATGGCATAAAAATAACCAGTGTCTTCTAATAGGTAATCAGAAACAGCAACAAACTTATTCAAATCTGAGAATGCCCGAGAGATGATTGCATCAAATTTTTTAGCCAAGTATAACTTTTCAACTCTGCCTGTATAAACTGTCAAATTTCGTAAGTGTAATTCTGTTTTTACTTGAGACAGAAATGCTGTTTTTTTCTGTACTGAATCTACCAGCGATACTTCTTTATCTGGGTAGACTATTGCCAAAACCATACCGGGCAGTCCAGCACCCGAACCAACATCCAATATTTTTTTAGCATCTTTTAATGTTTCTGCAACAGCGAGTGAATCTAACAAATGGTGCGTCACCATTTCCTTTAAATCTCGAATCGCAGTTAAGTTATAAACCTTATTCCAACGTGATAGTAAAGTTAGGTAAGAATAAAGTTGTTTAATTTGAGAAGTATCCAGGGAAAAATTAAGTTTTTCTGCTCCTTCTATAAGAAGCGCCTCTATTTCTTGTGGTGAATGAAGTATATTTGCATCCATAATTTTTGATTATAGTTGTGATTCTGCTTCAGCAAAATTAATTAATCCACGTTTTTTCAAATAAACTAATAAAAGAGAAATTGCTGCAGGTGTTACACCTGAAACCCGTGAAGCTTGACCTAATGTTTCTGGACGGTGCATATCTAATCGTTGTCTTACTTCAATAGATAAAGCGGAAACATCCGCATAATTCATATCTTCAGGTAAGCGTAGGTTTTCATAATATTGTTGACGTCTTACTTCTCTTAATTGTCTTTCAATATAACCTGCATATTTAATTTGAATTTCTATTTGTTCCTTGATTTCCTTTTCTAGATTTTCTTCGGACTCCCAGGTTTTACCTTCTTTTGAAGATAACGTCATCAATGAATCATAATTTACTTCTGGACGTCTTAATAAATCAGCAAGCGTATATTCTTTTTCAATCGATTTTCCGAGTACGCGTGTTGCCTCATCTGCCAAAATCATATGTGGATGCACCCAGGTTGACTTCATTCTTTCGATTTCACGCGCTATTTTTTCTCTTTTACTTTCAAAATTTTCCCAATGTTCCTGTGATATACAACCTAATTGATAAGCTTTTTCTGTCAAACGTATATCAGCATTATCTTCTCTTAAGCTTAGACGGTATTCAGCTCGACTGGTAAACATTCGATAAGGTTCCTGTACCCCTCTTGTCACCAAGTCATCAGCCATCACACCGATGTAAGCTTCGTTTCTTTTTGGAACCCAGGCTTCTTTTTCATCAACCCATAAACAAGCATTAATACCTGCCAACAGTCCTTGTGCAGCTGCTTCTTCATATCCTGTTGTTCCATTAATTTGACCTGCAAAAAAGAGCCCTTGTATTTGTTTTGTTTCCAATGATGCTTTTAATGCACGCGGATCAAAATAATCATATTCAATGGCATAACCTGGTCTTAGGATATGTGCATTTTCCATACCACGCATTGAACGAACCAAATTAATTTGTGTATCAAAAGGCAAACTTGTTGATATACCATTTGGATAATATTCGTTCGTATAAAGTCCTTCAGGTTCTAAAAAGATTTGATGAGAATTTTTATCAGAAAAACGATGAATTTTATCTTCAATCGAAGGGCAATATCTTGGACCAATTCCTTCAATAATTCCTGTATAAAGAGGACTTCTATCTAAGCTATCACGAATAATGTCGTGGGTATTGATATTTGTATGTGTGATCCAACATGGTAATTGTGTTGGATGCATATTTTCATTACCTCTATAAGAAAAAACAGGAACTGGATTACTATCACCATCTTGACGTTCCATAACTGAAAAATCAATAGATTTCCCGTCTATTCTAGGAGGCGTTCCTGTTTTCAACCTTCCCTGAGGTAATCCTAAATCTCTTAAACGATAGGCTAAAGCTATTGCTGGTGCATCACCGGCACGACCACCAGGATGAGAATGCATACCAATAAATATTTTCCCATCTAAAAATGTACCTACAGTGAGAACAACTGTTTTACCTTTAAAAGTAACATCCCCTTCTGTAACAATTCCGGTTACCTTATTATTTTCAACTACAAGATCAGTTACCTGTTGTTGAAATAAAAATAGATTTTCCTGATTTTCTATATAATAACGAGCAAACTGGCGAAATAATTGACGATCAATTTGCGCTCGTGTTGCTCTTACAGCTGGGCCTTTTGATGCATTTAAAATACGGAATTGAATACCGGCCTGATCGGTTACCAAACCCATCATACCACCCATCGCATCCACTTCTTTCACCAAATGACCTTTACCAATCCCACCGATAGATGGATTACAGGATAACTGTCCTAAGGCTTCAAAACTTTGAGTAATTAATAAGGTTTTTTTACCCATCCGAGCAGCTACCAATGCAGCTTCTGCACCAGCATGACCACCACCAACTACTATGACATCAAAATTATCTGGAAAATACATATCACAATATATGTTTCACGTGAAACAAAACGCAATTTTAAAAAACTAAAAATAAGTTGAATATTATCGCACGTAAATTAAAAATTATTTACCAATGATTAGTATTAAAAAATGTTTCACGTGAAACAAAATAAATTAAAAAGATAAATTAAAGTTGTGGATAACTCTGTGAATAATGTTTGAATTATTTTTGAATAAGTAAGTTATTCTTGATTGATAAAAAAGTTATTCAATCTTATTCACAGTTTGTTATATAAAAGTATAAATTTATAATATATTGATTTATAGAGTAAAAGAAAGGATATACAGATATTCAATTTCCTTATTATTACTATTACTCTTATATAAAAACTATTAAGTAATATAGTTATTTTACAAAAAGAAGAAGTTGATAAAAGATACTTTTAATGAAGCATCTGATAAAATCTTCTCTCTTAAGTTTATTCTATCAGGATTATAAAAATGAATACACAAGAACAGAAAAAAGCAGAATTAAGACGAAAAGCTTTAGATTTTCATCAAAATCCTATTCCAGGAAAAATTCGAGTAGAAGCATCAAAACAGGTAAATGATCAAAATGATTTGGCATTAGCTTATACACCTGGTGTTGCATCTGCATGTGAGGAAATTCATAAAGATCCTGCAACAGTTTATCAATACACAACAAAAGGAAATTTGGTTGCTGTTATTTCTAATGGTACTGCAGTTTTAGGTTTAGGTAATATTGGTGCCTTAGCTTCTAAACCAGTTATGGAAGGTAAGGGAGTTTTATTTAAGAAATTTGCAGGAATCAATGTTTTTGATTTGGAAGTAGACGAACTGGATCCGGATAAATTTTGTGATGTTGTTGCTGCATTAGAACCTACTTTTGGTGGTATTAACTTAGAAGATATTAAAGCACCAGAGTGTTTTTATATTGAACGTAAATTACGCGAAAAAATGAATATTCCGGTTTTCCATGATGATCAACATGGAACGGCTATTGTTGTTGGTGCAGCAATATTAAATGCTTTAAAAATAGTTGGAAAAGATATTAAAACAAGTAAATTAGTAGTTTCAGGTGCAGGCGCAGGTGCTTTAGGTTGCTTGGGATTATTAGTTGAATTAGGTTTTCCTTTGGAAAATATTTGGGTTACTGATATTGAAGGTGTTGTTTATAAGGGTCGTAAAGTATTAATGGATCCTGATAAGGAAGTTTATGCACAAGATACCACTCTTCGTACTTTAACTGACGTAATAGTGGGTGCGGACATTTTCCTAGGTTTGTCAGCTGGAAATGTTTTAAAACCAGAAATGTTGAAGTTAATGGCTGATAACCCTATCGTTTTAGCGTTGGCTAATCCAATTCCAGAAATCTTACCTGAAGTGGCTAAAGCAGCGCGTTCTGATGTCATTATTTCAACAGGACGTTCAGATTATCCAAATCAGGTTAATAACTCTTTATGTTTCCCTTATATTTTTAGAGGTGCTTTAGATTGTCAAGCAACAACTATCAATAGACAGATGGAATTGGCTGCATTAAGAGCATTGGCATCTTTAGCTGAAGAAAAAGCAACTCCTGAATTAGAAGCAATGTATAACAGAAAATTGGAATTTGGTTCTGAATACTTCCTACCAATGCAATTTGATAGTCGTCTGTTATTAAAAATAGCACCTGCAGTTGTTCAGGCTGCAATGGATTCAGGTGTGGCAAGAAAACAAGTAACAGATATGGAAGCTTACAAAGCTTACCTTCAATCATTATCAAATATATAAATTGATTAAATGAAAAAAAAGAAAAAGAGGAGATTTCTCCTCTTTTTTTTTATATAGAAATGAATAAAAAACAGTAAGATTGTTATAAAAATATAAAGTTTTTTAAATTATTGTCGATACTATTTTAATAAGTAAAAAAAGAGACAAAGTTAGTAACTGAGTCTTCCAAAAATAAAAAAAATTAAAAATTTTTTTCTCTAAAAAATCAAAATTGTTTTAAAACAAGTTTCTTAAGAATAGTTGGTAACGTTTTAAAAAATAAAAGAAATGAACCAACGAAAATTATCGTGTAAGACAAATTCCTACAAACCTTTCGGTACTTCTCCGACTTAAAGAACCGCATCGTTCCTATTTTCACATTCTTTCAAGGCATTGATAATGAACTTGTTTTATAAAGACAAGTCGTGTTTGGAGAGAAAATGAGTATAGATAACATGATGGCTGAAATTCGAGAATTGAATCTCAGTTATTTGTTATTGGCTCAACAAATGATACGTTCTGATAAGGAAGCGGCAATTTTTCGTTTAGGTATTAATATGGAAATTGCTGAGCTTTTAGAAAAACTTTCTAATGCACAACTTTTGAAATTATCCTCAACGAATATGTTACTGACACGTTTTCGTTTTGATGATGAAATGATTTTAGGTATGTTAACGGACTACAGTAAAGATGGTTCACAAGCAAAATCCCATGCTGCCATTTTGATGTCGTCACAACCTGTTGAAAAATAAGTTGATTTTTTTGCATAATGTAAAGTTAGGGAGAAGCACTATGTCACGAAAAAGTTTGTTAAATGATGCAAAAGAAGTTCAACTAGCAATTGATTTGATCAATAGTGGTGCTCGCCTTCAATTACTGGAACAGGAAACCACTTTGTCTCGTGAACGACTTATTCGTTTGTATAAAGAAATTAAAGGGATATCTCCTCCAAAAGGCATGTTGCCATTCTCAACAGATTGGTTTGTTACTTGGCAACCTAATATTCATTCCTCTCTTTTTATTAATATTTATCAATACCTCTGCAAGTATGCAAATATGTCTGGTATTGCTGCAGTATTAAAAGCATATCGACTCTATCAGGAACAATTTCCACCAGTTGATGGTGAAGAACCCGTTTTATCTTTGACCCGAGCTTGGCGTTTAATTCGTTTCTTTGAAAGTAAAATGTTGCAATCGACTCCATGTACCAAATGTGGTGGTCACTTTGTAACGCATACTTATGATTTACATCATCAATTTGTATGTGGCTTGTGCAATTTACCTTCACGTGCAGGAAAAACGAAAAAAACAGCAGAAGAACGTAAAGTTGCCTAATACGTCTAGTATTTACCACAATTCATTATGAAGCACCTGAGGGAAGAAACTGAAAGTCAAACGCGTTATCTTTCAGGCTTTTCTTATCCTATTCAGGCATTATTTATTCAACTTGTTGCTTTTTTTCTGGCACTTTTTATAGTGCAGGTGACCTTTCGTTTGTGCGGTTGGGCAGCAAATACGCTAATTTTTGGTTTATTACAGGGACTTTTGGCTGCTATTATCAGTTACGTTAGAAAAATGCCTCGTTGGTGGCTACCTATCCAATTCATTTTTCCACTTGCCATGTTTTTACTATTGGCAATGCAAATATCACCTGCATGGTACTTGGGTGCTTTTTTGGTTTTGTCATTACTTTTCTGGGGAGCTATTGTAACAAGAGTGCCACTTTATTTATCGGGCAATCAAGTATGGGAAGTTGTTTTAACACAACTACCTGAAAATAAAGCATTAAATATTATTGATATTGGAAGTGGTCTTGGTGGGTTAGTACTTTATTTGGCATCGAATCGCCCAGATTGCAAAGTAAGTGGTATTGAAATATCGCCTTTTTTATGGGCAGTCAGTCGCGTAAGACAAAAATTTTCAAAGTCTCAAGCACAATTTCTATTAGGTAACTACGAAAAGTTAAAATTCCAATCATACGACATCGTTTTTGCATATCTATCTCCTATTGTTATGGATAAACTTTGGTTGAAAATGGAATCTGAAATGAAGCCTGGTAGTCTTTTACTCAGTTATGAATTTCCTATTGAGGACATTGATCCAGATATTGAAATAACAGTAGGAAATAAAAGACTCTATGGATGGTATATGGGTAAGAAATCCACTTTTTAACCAAATTTTAAAAATTATTGTTGTTTAAAGTAAATTTTTGCCTTTAGGCAACTAATTTTTTCTGGCACAATTACGGTTGTAGAAAAGTATTTACAAAAAATGCAACTAGCTAGAAAAGAATCCTAAGTTAAGGAGAGAGAGTTGTTACTGATAATCGGGTATATAGTCGTTCTTGGCTGCGTGTTTGGTGGCTTTATTATGGCCGGAGGACACGTTGCGGCACTATGGCAACCCAGTGAATTAATTATTATTGGTGGTGCTGCTTTAGGTGCGTTTATAGCATCGAATGGATCCAAGCAATTAAAGGCGACATTAAAGGCAATTCCTACAATTTTAAAAGGATCTAAATATACAAAAGCGTTATATTTGGACTTGATGGCATTACTTTCTGAAATCCTCATGAAAGTAAGAAAAGAAGGTATGATGTCGATTGAAGGCGATGTCGAAGAACCTGATCAAAGCCCCATCTTTACCAAATATTCTTCTGTGATGGCAGACCATCATGTTATGGAATTTATTACAGACTATTTACGTTTGATGGTCTCCGGTAACATGGATGCGTTACAAATTGAAGATTTGATGAACCATGAGATTGAGACTCACCATCAAGAAGGACATATTCCTGTTCATAGCGTATCTAAAGTAGCAGACGGTCTTCCTGCTTTTGGTATTGTGGCTGCAGTTATGGGTGTGGTCCATACAATGGAATCTGTTCATTTACCACCTGCTGAATTAGGTATGTTAGTGGCTGCTGCGCTGGTAGGTACCTTTTTAGGTATCTTGCTTTCTTATGGATTTATTGGTCCGATTGCATCAGCATTAGAACAAAGGCTGGAAGAATCCAGCAAAATTTTAGAGTGCGTTAAAGTGACACTCATAGCAAGTATGAATGGTTATGCGCCACAATTGGCAGTTGAATTTGGTAGAAAAGTATTATTTTCAACTGAGCGCCCAACCTTTCTTGAATTGGAAGAGTATATTAAGCAATCCAGATAAATCGGGATTGTTGTTATGGATTAAGTCATGGCTGACGATTTACGGCCTATTATTGTTAAGAGAGTCAAAAAGGTGGCAGCAGGTCACCATGGTGGAGCATGGAAAATTGCTTTTGCCGACTTTATGACAGCTATGATGGCATTCTTCCTGATGATGTGGCTTTTAGGTGCCGTTAGTAAAGCTGAATTAAAAGGCATCTCTGAATATTTTTCTACGCCACTTAAAGTTGTTTTATCAGGTGGTCCGAGTGTTGGAAGTGCTTCCAGTATTGTTCAGGGCGGAGGTACAGATTTAAGTCGACGCGAAGGAGAAGTTCGAAAAGGTGGTTACGGAGCGTTAAATAGTAAACCGAAAGATTTAAAATCCGCTAAAGAAGAGTTGGAACGACTAGAAATCGAAAGGTTAAACCGACTCAAAGCCAAGGTCGAAACATCAATTGAACAGCACAGAATGCTTCGAGTATTTAGGAAGCAATTATTTTTGGATGTGACAGGTGATGGTTTAAGAATCCAGATAGTGGATGAAAAAAATCGCCCGATGTTTGATTTGGCGAGTGCAGAATTACAGCCGCATACTAAAGAAATACTTCATGAAATTGGAACTATCTTAAATGATGTTCCAAATAAAATCAGTATTTCCGGACATACCGATGCAAAACCATTTGCCGGTGGCGAAAAAGGATACAGTAACTGGGAGCTTTCAACAGATCGTGCCAATGCCTGTCGGAGAGAGTTAATTGCAGGTGGTATGGAAAAGGATAAAGTGATTCGCGTTGTAGGATTGGCGTCGTCCGTTTTACTGGATAAGGAAAATCCAGAAAATCCAGCTAATCGCCGAATCAGTATTGTTGTAATGAATAAGAAAATGGAAGAAGCAGCACTAAGAGGCGATGATGGCAAATCAGCTGTCACGACTACAGAGCTGGAAAGCAGTTTAAAACAAGGCAAAGCGCCATAATGCAATCATGAATAGTCAGATGAAAAAAGTAGGGTGGAGAACAAGTCTACAAGAACTGATGCGAAATATTGCAGGTAATGGTTCCATTTATGTTTCTGAAATGGAAAGTGATCTATTGCAGATTAATCTTTTACTAAATGAGGCCATTAACAAACTGGGTATTAATGTCGTAGAAGTCGGACAGAATGTAACTTATTTACAAGGGGCTGTAAAGCAACTTGTTGATAAGGCAAACGTATCATCAGATTCATTAGAAAGAGTTCAGGAACTGAATCAGGCTGTTGGTGATAATGTAGCTGCCATTGTAACAGCAATGCAATTTCAGGATATGACATGCCAGTTATTAGATAAGGTACTTTCACGGATTACTGGTTTGCAGAAAATGCATGGAGAAATTGAAAGACTGGCATTGGAAGTCTCTGGTGCAGAAAGTGAAGGCGATATCCAAATGATGGTTTGGGCTGCCGGAGAAGAGATGGATGAACAACGACGAGAACTCGAAGGGTTGCATGCTCAACGTGTTTCTCAAAAACATATGGAATCAGGAAGCATAGAACTCTTTTAATAGTTCATTAAAAACTATGCTTTAATGGAATTGAACTAAAGGTAACAAGTAACTCGGGAGTAAAGATGTCAAAAAGAATTCTTGCAGTTGATGACTCTGGTTCATTGAGACAGATGGTGGTATTTAGCTTGAAATCCGTAGGATATCAAGTAACCGAAGCTGCAGATGGACAAGAGGCACTTAATCTAGCAAAGAAGCAGGTTTATGATTTGGTGCTGACTGACCAAAATATGCCAAGAATGGATGGACTAACCTTGATTCGTTCTTTGCGTACTTTGCCACAATACAGAAAAGTACCAATTATCATGCTAACGACTGAGTCAAGTGATGAAATGAAATCACGTGGTCGAGCTGCTGGTGCAAATGGATGGATGGTAAAACCATTTGATCCAAAGCGTTTAATCGAAGTGGTAAAAAAAGTTTTAGGTTAATTTTTTGATCTGCATAATGAATGCTTTGTCAAAAAACACTGCAGTTTCTAAAAACGCTTTAATAAAGCGGGTCTTTATGTGTGCTTGTAGAAAAGAATCCGTAAAAACAAAAGCTGTAATGCAAGCCTTATATAGCAAAAAAGGGATTGATCATGAATATTGATATGAATCAATTCTATCAGGTCTTCTTCGATGAGATGGAAGAATTGCTTGCTGAATATGAAAAGTTTCTTCTGGAGATTGATTTGGATGATCCAGATGAAGAAGACATCAATGCTATTTTTAGGGCAGCGCATTCTATTAAAGGTGGTGCGGCAACGTTTGGTATAACGGATGTAGCAGAAGTAACTCATGTCATGGAAACCTTACTGGATCATATCCGTAAAGGTGACATGAGACTCACAAGAGAGCATGTTGATGTCTTTTTAATAGCAAAAGATGTGCTCAAAATGATGCGTGATGGTCATCAATATGGTTTAGAAGTCGATCAAAGTGCCGTTGATGAGGTGATGAAACGGCTTGCTATACTTTCCCCTGAAAATTTAGAAGGGGGTGATTACGAAAATGGGATGTTTTCTAAACCTAAAGCGCAACCTCAAAATCCATTGCTTTCATATGAAATAGAGCTTCCAGTCATGGAGTTAGAACCGCAATTGGCACTCATTGCGGAAATAGAAACACTTGGAGAAGTTGAAAAAGAAATTACACCCGATGGTAAAGCGGTATTACGCTTGATCAGTACGAAAACAAAAGATGACATTCTTTCTCTTTGTTCCTTTATTTTAAATCCTGATGATATTTCGATAACTGAGCAGGTGATTTCAAGTACTTCTTCTAAAGAGGGTCAAACAGAAGACGATCTGGGTTACGGATTTTTTGATAATTTTGATTTCCCTGAGACAGCTCAGGAAGATGATCGTACAGAAAAAGAACAAGGCTATGGTTTTTTCAATAACATAAACCTGCCTTATAGAAGAGAAGATAACGAAGAAGCAGTTAAGCTGGAAGAAGAGAAAAAGAAAAAAGAAGCGGCTACAAAGAAAACCGCGCGTTCATCAACATCTTCAACCAGTTCCGCTTCAATTCGTGTCGGTGTTGATAAAGTTGACCAGTTGATTAATTTGGTTGGCGAGCTTGTCATTACACAAGCCATGATCGAGCAACAAGCCAGCTCGCTTGATCCAATGGTTTATCAACGCCTTTTGGATAGTGTTAGTCAGTTGTCTCGCAATTCCCGAGATTTGCAACAAGCCGTTATGTCCATGCGTATGATGCCGATGGAATTTGTGTTCTCACGTTTTCCACGTATGGTGCATGACTTGGCAACAAAATTAGGTAAGAAAATTGATCTCATCACCTCAGGTGCAGCAACAGAACTTGATAAAGGTTTGATTGAGAGAATTATTGATCCACTGACACACTTGGTAAGAAACAGTGTGGATCATGGTATTGAAATGCCTGAAGTGCGAAAAGCAAATGGTAAAAGCGAGGTTGGAAAACTGTTCCTCTCGGCTTCGCATCAAGGCGGTAATATTGTCATTGAAGTCAATGATGACGGTGCGGGCTTGAATCGTCAGAAAATCATGGAAAAAGCACAGCAAAGAGGCTTGCCTGTTTCTGAAAATATGCCGGATTCCGAAGTTTGGAATTTGATTTTTGCACCTGGATTTTCAACTGCCGATGTCGTGACCGACGTTTCTGGTCGTGGTGTTGGTATGGATGTTGTCAAACGTAATATTACTGAAATGGGTGGATTTATCGATATTCGTTCTTCCCAAGGTTTGGGAACGATGATATCGGTTTATTTGCCATTAACATTGGCGATATTGGACGGTATGTCGATTAGAACGGGAGATGAAATTTACATTTTACCGTTAGGACATGTTGTTGAATCATTACAGCCAATAGAAGCAGATATCAAGGAAATTCAGGGTGAAGGAAAAGTTATCAAGGTAAGGGATAACTATCTGACATTAATTTCGCTAGCTGATATTTTCCATATTGATGCGCGTGCTAAGAAACCATCAGAGGGTATTGTTGTTATTTTAGAAGCAGATGGTGCACAAGCTGCGCTTTTGGTAGATGAACTAGTAGGACAACAACAAGTTGTTGTGAAGAATTTGGAAACCAATTACAGAAAAGTTCCTAATATATCGGGCGCAACGATCATGGGAGATGGTAACGTTGCATTGATTATTGATGTTTCAGGTATATTACGTTCAACGAACTTGAATAACAGTATTGGTGGTTTTTAGGTACATACTCTGTTTCGCTTTGGATCGAACATGAAAGAAAAAGAACAAGGCATATTAAATGAACGAGAGGTAATGGCTTTTCGTTTGGGTAATGAAGAGTATGGGATTGATATTTTAACCGTGCAGGAATTGCGCAGTTATGAGGAGTCTACAAAAGTAGTCAATGCACCCGAATATTTGAAAGGGCTTTTAAATCTTCGTGGTGTTATCGTTCCTATTATTGATATGCGTATCAAATTGGATTTAGGTGAACCAGTTTATGATACATCAACAGTCATTATGATATTAAGCATACGTGGACAGACTATTGGTATAGTAGTTGATTCCGTATCTGATGTGATTAAGTTGACATCAGATCAAATTAAACCGGCTCCTTTGGTAGGGACTCAAATAGATACGCAATATTTGATCGGTTTAGGAACACTGGAAAATCGATTGATTACATTACTAGATATTGCTGGATTGTTGTCTTATGTATGTGATTTACAGTTTGATACTTCCGGATAGTAAAGTTTTCTGCTTGATTTTTTAAAGAAAGTTTCTTTCTTTAATCGTTTTTTGTGCGAATAGGATCAGCATCAGATGGTTTCAGATCAATTAGTTTCGGTAGAAGATATTTTTATAGGGCGGCAACCGATTTTGGATCGGAATCAATCGCTTTATGCGTATGAGTTACTTTTCCGATCTGCCAATGAAGATAGTGCAAAAATTGTTGATGGCATTTCAGCAACTTCTTCCGTAATTACCCAAATGCTTTCTGAATCTGGCATAGATGCAATTTTAGGAAAGTTTGGTGGTTTTATTAATTGTGACGCGGCTTTTTTACAAAGTGAAATTGTTGAATTATTGCCTCGGGACAAAATTGTATTAGAAATTTTAGAAACCGTTATTGCTGATGAAGCAACACTAAGACGTTGTATTGAACTTAAACGTAAAGGCTATCGTTTAGCATTGGATGATTTTCAGGGGTTTACCTTAAGAAACAAGGCGTTTTTAAACTTGGTCGATATTATCAAGGTCGATATCAAGGGCTTATCTTCAGAAAAAATCAAAGAAATTGTTAAAGAAGTCGGAAACAAAAAAGTTCAACTTTTAGCTGAGAAAGTAGAAACAAAAGAAGAATTCAGTTTTTGCCATAAACTTGGATTTTCGCTTTATCAAGGTTATTTTTTTGCAGATGTTGAAAAAATTGCTGGAAAACGTTTTTCTGCAACACAATCAACTATTATTCAACTTTTGCATTTGTTGCAAAGTGACTCCGATGTCAACAAAATCGTTGATGCGTTTAAGAAGAATCCTATACTCAGTGTCGGCTTATTACGTCTGACGAACTCTGCTTCGGTGGGTTTAAGACATGTGGTGACATCCATTCGTAGCGCGGTGGTTCTTTTAGGGCAAAAACAATTACAAAGATGGCTGCTTTTGCTGTTAATGACCCATGGAAGTCCTCGTGGAGGAAAACAGACTGTTTTAGTACAACAGGCTGCCTGCAGAGGTAAATTTATGGAATTGATGGCTTTATCGGAAAAAGCTTGGGAGCCGTTTTCTGAAAGTGCTTTTATTACAGGTATTGTTTCAATGATGGAAGCGCTTTTAGGTATTGAAACAAAAAGTTTTATTGATTCACTTAATCTCTCTTCTGAAGTACGCGATGCGTTGTTGGATAAGAAAGGTGTTTTAGGTGAGTTATTACAGTTGGTAGAAGCGATTGAAAAAGATGAAGTCGCAAAAGTTGCCTATTTTGTGGAAACAAAAGTAAAAGGTGGTTATGAAACGTTAGCCCAGGCTCAACGACAAACGATACTTTGGGTTAACCATGTTAACAATAATATATAGCAGGGATAGCTAACGAAATGGAATGATTTTTCCTTTTGTTTTTCCTTTGGCAATTTGTTGTGACTGAGTATTTTTTTAGTAATAATAAAAACAATAATGAGCAAAAGCTTGATTTTTAAAGGTAGAAAAAAGAATGTCTAAGATCAAGGTAGTGGTTGTAGATGACTCGGCACTGATTCGTGGTGTGATGAAAGAGATTGTCTCCAGCCAGTCTGATATGGAAGTGGTAGGTGTTGCGCCAGATCCTATCATTGCTCGTGATATGATTCGGCAACTTGATCCAGATGTCATTACACTTGATGTTGAAATGCCCAAAATGGATGGGTTAGATTTCCTCGAAAGATTGATGACATTACGTCCTACACCGGTTCTTATGGTTTCGTCATTGACTGAAAAAGGTTCAGAAATTACCATGAGAGCGCTTGAGTTGGGTGCAATTGATTTTGTTACGAAACCCAAAATTTCGATTCGAAGCGGTATGCAAGAATACGCGGAGATGATTGCAGAAAAAATCCGTGTTGCTGCAAGTGCAAAACATCGTATTAAATCTCGTAAAGGTGTTGCACCTCCACCGGCAATCAAAACCACGATGATCAGTAGTGAAAAACTCATTATCATTGGTGCGTCAACAGGTGGTACAGAAGCAATTAAAGAATTTCTTATGCAATTGCCGCCGGATGCGCCAGGTATTTTGATTGTTCAACATATGCCAGAAGGATTTACTAGATCATTTGCGCAAAGATTAAATGGTGTATGTCGAATCAATGTGATGGAATCACAAGGTAATGAACGTGTTCTGCCAGGACACGCCTATTTGGCGCCGGGACATTCTCATTTATTATTGCAAAGAAGTGGGGCGAACTATATGACCAAGTTGGATCAAGGTCCGCCAGTTAGTCGTCACCGTCCTTCAGTTGATGTCTTGTTCCGTTCTGCTGCAAGAGCAGCTGGTCCTAATGCTGTTGGCGTCATTTTAACGGGTATGGGTAAAGATGGTGCTATCGGAATGAAAGAAATGCGCGAAGCCGGTGCTTATAATTTTGCTCAAGATGAGGCAAGTTGTATTGTTTATGGTATGCCACGAGAAGCTGTATTGGCAGGTGGTGTTCATGAGCAGGCACCTTTGAGAGAATTGCCAAGAAAAGTACTTGAGTATTTGGCAAAAGATAGTTCGAGGGCATTGCGAGTTTAAGATTAGTTGAATTTTGTCGATAAAAAAGTTGTATTTTTTGTAAAATATACGTGTTTTATAAATTTAAACTAAGGAAGTATGCATGGCTGCTGATCCAAAAACGAAATTTCTAGTTGTCGATGACTTTTCGACCATGCGGCGGATTATTCGTAATCTTCTAAAGGAATTGGGATATACGAACGTGGATGAAGCTGAAGATGGTGCACAAGCATTATCCAAGCTCAAAAATGATAAGTATGATTTTGTCGTTTCAGATTGGAATATGCCTAATATGGATGGTTTAACGATGTTAAAACAAATCCGGTCTGATGAAGTACTTTCTTCAATTCCTGTTTTAATGGTGACAGCAGAAGCTAAAAGAGAAAATATTATTGAAGCAGCAAAAGCAGGTGCAAGTGGTTATGTTGTTAAGCCATTTACAGCGGCAACTTTGGATGAAAAGTTGGCAAAAATTTTCGAAAAAATGCAACCGAAATAAGCTTTTTTAGTTTGGCATTCTAAGATCAAAAAAACAACCAAAACGGGCAGCATCCAGTGAAAACTGGGTGCTGTTTTTGCATGGAAATATGTCAGTCTAAAGTTATATAACATATTGTTTTGTTAATGTTTTTGTTGATATCTATTAATAAAAGAGGTTTTTTTGCCTCTATTCATCAGATACTTGCTGCTCTTTTCAGGAAATAATGTCATTAGGTTAAGTTGCGGGTTAATGCGTCTTATATTTTCGTGGATGTAACGAAATAGGATTTTTGAGTAATGGCAGAAGAAAGCGATCTTGAGAAAACTGAATCGGCCTCGCCCAGACGCCTTGAAAAGGCGCGGGAAGAGGGCGATGTTC
>JAZUNA010000030.1:0-40674 GCA_045603905.1 Oxalobacter sp.
CTTCTTCGTTTTGAACTCTTATTATATCTGTCATTATCCAGTTACTTACAGATTTTGGATTACCACAAACCTTGCACGCTTCTTCAAAAAAGTCTGATAAATATTTTGAAGATACTATTATATTGCTATCATATTCAGGAAGTTTAAACTCTTCCATATATCTTACTTTTCTTTCTTCTGGCATTTCTGGTAAGCTGTATCTTATTTCTTCTTTCCACTCTTCGGAAATTTCTATTACTCCTAAATCTGGTTCTGGGAAATATCTATAATCTTGCGCATCTTCTTTACTTCTCATTGTAAATGTTTTTCCAGATACTTCATCCCATCTTAATGTTTCTTGTTCTATTGTTCCTCCATTTTCTACTACATCAATTTGTCTTTCTATTTCATAGTCTATTGCTCTTGTGATTGACCTAAATGAACTCATATTTTTCATTTCTGTTCTTTTACCCCATGGTTCTCCTTTTTTATGTACAGAAACGTTTACATCGGCTCTAAATGAACCTTCTTCCATTTTACAATCTGATACTTCAATATATTGCAAAATAGATTTTAATTTCTTTAAATATGTATCTGCTTCTTTACTTGATCTTAAATCTGGTTCTGATACAATCTCAATTAATGGAACTCCTGCTCTATTTAAGTCTACCAAAGAACTTCTGCCATACTCATCATGATTTAGCTTTCCAGCATCTTCTTCTATGTGAATTCTTGTTATTCCAATTGTTTTTCCTCCAGATTCTGTTTCTATTTCTACCTTTCCACCTACACATAAAGGTTTATCAAATTGTGATATTTGATAAGACTTTGGTAAATCTGGGTAGAAATAATTTTTACGGGCAAAAACTGAAATAGGAGCGATATCAGCACCGATAGATAGTCCAAACTGAATTGCTTTTTCAACAGCAGATTTGTTCATAACAGGCAAAACACCTGGTAAAGCTAAATCAACTGGATTGGCTTGTGTGTTTGGGGCAGCACCAAAGTGTGTAGATGAACCACTAAAAATTTTCGATTCCGTTGAAAGTTGTACATGTGTCTCCAATCCAATTACCACTTCCCACTGCATGATATTTCCTTTTATAAATTAAATTTTGTAAATAATTTTTGATTATTAAATCTGTTCTGGTGATTGTTTGTGCCAGTCTGTTACTTGTTGATATTGGTGAGCAATATTTAAAAGACGGGCTTCATCAAAATAATTACCTATTAATTGCAGACCAACTGGTCGACGTGAATTTATGTCTCCTTGTCCAAATCCGCAAGGAATAGACATACCAGGTAAACCTGCCAGATTTGTAGAAAGGGTATATATATCACCTAAATAATTTGCAACAGGATCATCCGCTTTATCACCAATATTCCAAGCAACAGTTGGACTCACTGGTCCCATGATGACATCACATTTTGAAAAAGCTTTACGAAAATCTTGAGCGATAAGTTGACGAATTTTTTGAGCATGTATGTAATATGCATCGTAATAACCATGACTTAATACATAAGTACCAATCATGATGCGACGTTTGACTTCCTCTCCAAATCCTTCTGTACGTGTTTTACGATACATATCTTGGAGGTTTTCATAATTTTCTGCTCTAAAACCATAACGAACTCCATCAAAACGGCTTAGATTAGATGAAGCTTCTGCAGGCGCAATAACATAGTAAACTGGAATACACATAGCTGTGTTTTCTAAAGAAATGTCTACTAATGTGGCTCCTAATTTTTCAAATTCTTTTAAAGCAGTGCGAATTGCTTGCTCTACATCTGCTGCAAGTCCTTCTCTAAAATATTCGTGTGGAATACCAATTCTTAAACCAGACAAAGGAGCATTTAAGTTTTGAAAGAAATCCTCTTTTTCACGATCAATACTTGTTGAATCACGAGGGTCAAAGCCAGACATGGCAGTTAATAGTAATGCACAATCTTCTGCTGTTTTTGCAATTGGACCACCTTGATCTAATGAAGATGCATAAGCAATCATTCCATACCGGGAAACTCTGCCATATGTGGGTTTAATTCCGGTTACTCCACAAAAAGCAGCTGGCTGTCTAATGGAGCCTCCTGTATCTGTTGCTGTAGCTGCTGGGGTTAGACGTGCAGCTATTGCGGCAGCAGAACCTCCTGAAGATCCACCTGGAATAGCTGTTTTATCCCAAGGATTTTTAACTGGACCAAAATGGGAGTTTTCATTGGATGACCCCATAGCAAATTCATCACAATTTAACTTTCCTAAAGTTACCATTCCTTCTTGTTGTAATTTTTCTACAACAGTAGCATCAAAAGGGCTGATGTAATTAGCAAGTATTTTTGAAGCGGCAGTCGAATACCAGCCTTTTGTTACAAAAATATCTTTATGTGCGACAGGAATACCTGTAAGTTTGTTAGCCTCGTTTTTTGCAAATTTTTTATCAGCAAATTCAGCTTGTTTTAATGTCAACTCATCATCTACATGTAAAAAGGCATTCAAATCACTTTTATGAATGCGTTCAAGAAACAAACGTGCGAGCTCAGTTGCTGAAATTTGTTTACTGTGCAAAAGAGATGATAATTCAGAGATGGTTTTTGTATACATGTGATTGTTAATAGCAATTATTCTGTCTGATTAAAAAGTTGTATTAGATTGGCTAAGTAAGAAAAATTATTCAATTACTTTCGGAACTAAATACAATCCATTTTCAACTGCAGGAGCAGATTTCTGATATTCAGAATGATGATCAACTTCCGTAATGACGTCTTCTCGTAAACGAAGAGATAAATCATCATAATATGCGGCAATTGGGTGGCTAAGTGGTTCTACACCTGTCGTATTAATAGCGCGCATTTTTTCTACAAGAGAAAAAATATCATTTAATTGTTCTAAATTTTTTTGTAGCTGATTCTCAGGGATTTCGAGTTGAGATAACTGTGCAATACGGAGAACATCGGATAGCGTAAGATGTGTCATTTTTATGATTTCTAGTCGAACAAAATTAAAACAAACAGTTAAACTGTAAAAAGTTTGAAAAAAGTAATATTCAAAACACAACATTACTGATTATCAAACGAATTATAAGGTAGAATATTGCGTCTATGTTTGGTTCGTTTATTTACGAATTAGATTTTTTAATAGTTAACGCGCTTATTCATGCGCATTAGGATGTTTTCATGTTTGGATTTTTACGTAGCTATTTTTCAAATGATTTGGCAATAGATTTAGGTACTGCAAATACATTAATCTATGTTAGAAATTCAGGTATTGTTCTTGATGAACCTTCTGTAGTTGCAATCCGTCAAGAAGGCGGACCTAATGCGAAGAAAAATATTCAAGCTGTGGGGCGTGAGGCTAAGCAAATGCTAGGAAAAGTTCCTGGTAATATTGAAGCTATCCGTCCGATGAAAGATGGGGTTATTGCAGACTTTACCGTAACGGAGCAAATGCTAAAGCAGTTTATCCGTATGGTGCATAATTCCAAATTCTTTAAGCCATCCCCTCGAATCATTATCTGTGTTCCGTGTGGATCAACTCAGGTTGAAAGACGTGCTATTCGTGAATCTGCTTTAGGAGCGGGGGCCTCTAAGGTTTATCTTATTGAGGAACCTATGGCTGCAGCAATTGGAGCGGGATTACCTGTTTCTGAAGCAACAGGATCTATGGTTGTAGATATTGGTGGAGGTACAACAGAAGTTGGTATTATTTCCCTTGGTGGAATGGTTTATAAAGGTTCTGTTCGAGTTGGTGGTGATCGCTTTGATGAAGCGATTGTTAATTATATTCGTCGAAATTACGGTATTTTGGTAGGTGAACAAACTGCTGAAGCGATTAAGAAAAGCATTGGATCAGCTTATCCTGGTAATGAAGTTAAAGAGATGGAAGTTAGAGGTAGAAATCTTTCGGAGGGCATTCCTCGTTCCTTTACTATTTCCAGTAATGAAATTCTTGAAGCATTAACAGATCCATTAAATCAGATCGTTTCTGCAGTAAAAAATGCTCTTGAGCAAACTCCACCTGAGTTAGGAGCTGATATTGCTGATAAAGGAATGATGCTTACCGGTGGTGGTGCTTTATTGCATGATATGGATCGCCTATTAATGGAAGAAACAGGTTTACCTGTTTTAATTAGTGAAGATCCTCTTACTTGCGTTGCTCGTGGTTGTGGACTGGCGTTAGAAAAAATCGATCAACTAGGTTCCATTTTCTCTTATGAGTAATATTTAGTATGATTAGGCGAAAAAGTACAGATACATATCTATTTGTGTTTACAGATATCGTTTTTGTAACTACATTTTTGAACTAGCCCTATCATGCAGCATTCTTTACCACCTCTTTTTAAACAGGGAACTCCAGTTCGAGTCAGGGTGGTAATTTACATTTTTGCAGCCATTGTTATGTTAATGGTTGATTCTCGATTGCATTCGCTTGTGCATGTCCGTCAGGTAATTGGTTTTATTTTGTACCCATTCCAACAAATAGTCATGATGCCAAGAAATGCAGTATATGCGATTGGAGACTATTTTTCTTCTGTAACTTCATTGCAATCTGAAGTAAATGCTTTACGAAAGAAAGAACTAGATAATGCCCCAAAATATCAACAGGCAGAGCAATTAATTACAGAAAATGCTCATTTAAGAGAGTTACTAAAATTAAATAAACGATTGCCTGTTCAATCTCTTCCAGCTGAGATTTTGCATGATGCTCGAATAATGTATGCACGAAAAGTTATTCTGAATCGAGGTGCAAATGATGGGATTGTACTTGGTCAACCTGTGATAGATGAAAATGGAATTATTGGTCAGATAACAAGAGTGTTTTTTTCTACTTCAGAGGCAACGCTTTTAATAGATAAAGATCAAGCTATTCCTGTTCAAGTTGCTAGAACGGGAATGAGAGGTGTTGTGTATGGCCTGGGCAAAGTTGGTTATCTGGAATTTCGGTTTTTAGAAGCTGATGCAGATATCCAACCTGGAGATATGTTAGTTACTTCAGGTATTGATGGTTTATATCCTTCTGGATTAGCAGTAGGTGAGGTAATTAACGCTAATAGTGAAAGCTCTGAAGCAATTAATCATATTATTTGTCGACCAACAGCAGGGTTGGAAAGAAGTCGTCAAGTACTCGTATTATTAACGAATGTTGATAAGCAATATGAATTGCAAGAAGAAGATACTTCTTTAACTGGAAAAACACGTCGGGAAGCTGATATTGCTACTGCTAGAAAAAAAGCGGGGGTTAAATAATGAATCGCCCTTCTGCAAAAGCAATTTTATTACCTGCTAGTCCGATTTTTATAGCTTTCACACTTTTTATTGCTTTTTTACTGAATTTACTTCCATTAGGGCAAGTTGTTGGTATGCCTGATTTTGTTGCCCTATGTCTTGTATTTTGGGGGGTGCATCAACCGAGAAGAGTAGGCTTAGGAATTGCTTTTTGCATGGGGTTGTTAATGGATGTGAATAATGCAACTCTTTTAGGCGAGAATGCTTTAGCTTACACAGTTTTATCTTATTTGGCGGTTACAATTCATCGAAGAGTTTTATGGTTCCCATTGAGAAAACAAATATTATTGATTCTGCCGTTACTTCTTTTTGCTCAATTGATTAAGATGCTTGTGCAGTTTTTGGTTGATAGTCGTTTTTCTAGTTGGATATATTTGCTAGATAGTTGTGTTGCAGCAATTTTATGGCCGTTGTTAACAATTCTTCTTTTGGCGCCTCAACGACGAGCTGTTAATAAAGATTTAGATCGTCCTTTATAAAAATAGAATAGGGTTTTTCTATTTCATGCCGATATAAAGACATTAAATTTTGTTTTGATATGGTGAATCCGAATAATACAGCTCGAGATCTTTATTTCTTTCAGTGGCGGATAGCCATACTGGTAATTTTTGTTCTTGTTTGTTTTTTCTTGTTATTTATACGTTTCTTTTGGCTGCAAGTAGTTCGCTATGATAACTTTGTAGTTAAGTCGGATGAAAACCGAATATCTCTGATGCCGATTGTTCCGAGTAGAGGAATGATAATGGATCGAAATGGTGTTTTACTAGCAAGAAATTATTCAACATATACGCTGGAATTAATTCCTTCAAAAATAGAAAGAAACTTTGATGAAGTTATAAATGAGTTAGCACAAATTGTTAAGATAGAGCCGAGAGATCGTCGGCGATTGAAAAGACAATATCGTGAATCAAAGAAGTTTGAAAGTATTCTTATTAGAAGTCGACTTACTGATGAAGAAGTTGCTCGTTTTATTGTACAGCGATACCGTTTTCCTGGAGTAGATGTTCAAACAAGATTTTCAAGGCAATATCCAATGGGGAGTGTGGCATCTCATGTTATTGGATATCTTGGAAGGATGAGTCAAAAAGATATTGATAATTTGAAGGAAGAAGACGAAGCAAATTATCGAGGTACTAGTTATATTGGAAAAGAGGGTATAGAAAAGAGTTATGAACGTGAATTGCATGGAATAACTGGCTATGAAGAAATGGAAGTTTCAGCTAAAGGCAAACTCATTCGCATTCTTTCCCAGAATAAACCGGTTCATGGTAATAATCTATATTTATCTATTGATATTGAGCTTCAGAAAATTGTAGAAGAAGCATTTGGTAATAGAAGGGGTGCTTTTGTCGCCATACAGCCAGAGACTGGCGAGATTCTGGCATATGTTTCTATGCCGACATTTGATCCTAACCTTTTTGTTGAAGGAATTGATCAGCAAAATTGGGATGAACTTAACAATTCTCCTAATCGACCTTTAATTAATCGCCCTCTGAGGGGAGCCTATCCACCTGGTTCTACTTATAAACCATTTATGGCATTAGCTGCGTTGGAGCTAGGCAAAAGAAAACCTGAGTCAGCTATTTCAGATCCAGGTTACTTCAATTTTGGAAATCATCGTTTTCGTGATGATAAAGTAGGAGGGCATGGTTTTGTAGATATGTATAAATCAATCGTGCATTCCTGTGATACGTATTACTACATATTGGCAAATGAAATGGGTGTCAATACCATGCACGATTTCATGAAGCAATTTGGTTTTGGTCAAAAAATTGGTATTGATCTTGCTCATGAGAGAATAGGGGTTTTACCTTCAACGGAATGGAAAAAAAAGGCGTTTAAATCACCAGAAAGAAAAACTTGGTATGCAGGAGAAACTATATCGTTGGGAATTGGACAAGGATATAACTCTTTTACTCCATTACAAATGGCTTATGCAACTGCATTACTAGCAAATAATGGAAAAACAAGAAGACCTCATTTGGTTCATGCTATAGAAAATAGCATTACACATGAAAAAGTGCCTGTTGTAACTGAAGAAAGAGAAGTGAACTTCAAGCAAGAACATATTGATGTCGTTAAAAGAGGCATGGTAGGTGTAACAAAAGAAGGAACTGCAGCATTTGTATTTGCAAGAGCTGGTTATGAATCTGCGGGAAAAACGGGAACTTCTCAAGTTATTGGGATGAAACAGAATGAAAAATATGATGCAAGTAAGATCGCTGAAAGACATCGAGATCATGCATTGTATATTGCATTTGCGCCAGTGGATAAACCGACTATTGCATTGGCACTTATAGTTGAAAATGGCGGATTTGGTGCGGTTGCAGCAGCACCAATAGCAAAAAAAGCACTTGATTATTATCTTCTCGGAAAACGTCCTAATGATAATGAAAAAATTATTATTCCGAAAACTCAAGAAGCCGAAGAAGTAAATGAAGAAAGTGTTGAAGACAAAAATGCTGTACAGGCAGTCGGTAGGGAAGAGGAATTATCTCCTATTCCGCTTGAAGAAATTAATAACACAACTGAAGCGGATGAAAATCGTCAGAATGATGGATTGGAGCAATGAAAGTCCTTAATAAAAATACGATAGTTAACTTTTTAAGACAGCATGTAATGGTGTTGGATGGTCCTTTGGCACTTATTATCTTTTTAATAGTATCAACCGGGCTGATTACATTGTATTCCGCAGGGATAGACTTTCCTGGTCGAATTGAAGACCAGTTGCGTAACATCATAATAGGTTTCATTATTATGTGGATTGCAGCAAGTGTGCCACAACAGGTATTAATGAGATTTGCTGTTCCATTGTATTCAGTTGGTGTGGCACTTTTAATTGCTGTCGCGATGTTTGGCTTAATTCGTAAGGGAGCTCGTCGATGGTTGAATATAGGAATTGTTATTCAGCCTTCTGAAATTATGAAAATTGCAGTTCCTATGATGCTTGCATGGTTTTTTCAGCGTCGAGAGGAAGAGTTAAGTTGGAAAGAGTTTGTTATTGCTGCTATTTTATTAGCAATTCCAGCTGTATTGATTATGAAACAACCCGATTTAGGAACAGCTCTTCTTGTTATTGCATCTGGTTTCTATGTTATTTTTCTAGCAGGGTTGCCGTGGAAAGCTATCGCCGCATTAGGTGTTACTGCCGTTGTTAGTTTACCTCTGGTTTGGACGATGTTGCATGATTACCAGCGACAAAGAGTTTTGATGTTAATTGATCCTTCTGCCGATCCACTTGGAAAAGGTTTTCATATTATTCAATCTATGATTGCAATTGGATCCGGAGGGATAACGGGAAAAGGGTGGTTACAAGGAACACAAGCTTACTTACATTTTGTTCCGGAGAGAACAACAGACTTTATTTTTGCTGTATATGCAGAAGAGTTTGGATTGATTGGAAATATCGTATTGCTTCTTTTTTATCTTGCCTTAGTCGCGCGTGGTATGATTATTTCAATACGAGCTCCTTCTGTATTTTCACGATTGTTGGCGGGCTCTATTACCATGATGTTTTTTACTTATGCATTTGTAAATATCGGTATGGTAAGTGGAATTTTGCCGGTAGTAGGTGTACCTCTTCCTTTTATGAGTTATGGCGGAACAGCTATGGTTACCCTTGGGTTAGGAGCAGGAATGTTAATGAGCATAAACAGGGGACGTAAGCTAGTACAAACCTAGTTATGTTTTTAAATGAATTTTGTAATATGAAAGCAAAAGAAAAGTTTTTAGATTTATTTGAATATTGCCCGAATAAAAAAAATATTTGTTCTTTTCAGTTTTTATTAGTTTTTGATATCTCCTTTTGTTTTTTTCTTGCAGGTTGTTCAACGACAAAAACATATAGCGGATATTCGTCAAGTCGATCAACATCAATAGGGACTACAGGATCAGGATTGCCGAAAGCAGGTTCTGGTCGAGGAGGCTATTACCAAGATGATGGTCCGATGGACTATACTCCGGAAAATCTTCAAAATATTCCAGATGCAATTCCTCGTGTAGAGCCTTACGCAAGAGGTCCTAATAAACCTTATACAGTATTTGGAAAAAGGTATGTTCCAATTACAGATAATAGACCATATAAAGTAACTGGTATTGGTAGTTGGTATGGGAAGAAGTTTCATGGGAATAAAACTTCTTCAGGAGAAGTGTACGACATGTTTAAAATGACTGCAGCTCATCCAACTTTACCAATTCCTTGTTATGCACGAGTTACAAATGTTAATACAGGAAAACAAGTCATTGTAAGAGTAAATGATCGAGGTCCATTCCATTCTGGACGAATTATTGACCTTTCGTATACAGCAGCGTTAAAGCTTGATTATTTGCATCAGGGGAGTACTTTACTAGAGGTTGAGCATCTTTTACCAGATGAGATTGAAAGAATTAATCTGGCAAGAAGTGCTAACTCAACATTAGCTCAACAGACTAATCAACCAGTTACTACGGTTAAGCAAGAGAAAATGACTCAAGAAGAACTTTCTCCAATTGCAGTAACTTCGGGGGTAAGTACTGTTGAAGATGGTTCTGCAACATCGGGTATTTATTATCTTCAGCTTGGCGCTTATCAACAGATTAGTAATGCGCAGGCAAGACAAGCAGAATATGCTTTAAGTTGGGCTCATATTATTCCAGAAATGAAATTGGTTGAAACGGATAATTACTACCGATTGCTTGCTGGTCCATTTCAAACCCAAGAGGAAGCAAATTATGCAGCCCAACAAATTGAAAGCATAGGACTTCGTACGTTTATTGTTAAACGTTAATATAAAAATAATATAATTTGTTGATAATACTTGTGTTTATTGAAGCAAGTTAAATTTGCTAATCACCATATAACTTTTGTTTAAGTTCCCGGCGTTGTTGTGCTTCTAAAGATAATGTCGCTGTTGGTCTAGCTAAAAGCCGAGGAATTCCTATTGGTTCCCCTGTTTCTTCACACCAACCATATTCTCCAGAGTCAATACTAGCAATAGATTGTTGAACTTTCTTTAATAGTTTTCGTTCGCGATCTCTTGTACGTAACTCTAAAGCATGCTCTTCTTCAATTGTCGCGCGATCAGCAGGATCTGGTACTAATGGCGTATCGCGGAGATTTTCTGTTGTCTCTCCAGCATTTCTAATGAGTTTTGTTTCGAGTTCTTTTAAACGATTTCTGAAAAAAGCGAGTTGAGCTGGATTCATATAATCCTTTTCGCCCATTTTCAAAATTTCTTCTTCAGAGAGGAGTACATTCTCTATTTTTGCAGATGCGTTTTTTTTTGCTTTTGTGTTCACGTCTCTAGTTTCCTCCACTTCGTAAATCGGCTAGCAATTATAAGCTAGATAGCCATATAAATAAGAAGACTATTGCACAATGGGTTATTTAGTTTTGCAAGTTAGTTTAATTCAAAAATGATATTAATCAATTTATTGAATTAAACGAGCCAATAATATACTGTTTTTTCTTCCATATATCTAGCTTTCCGTTAATAGTTTTTAGCTAGAGCAATTTTTATTTTATGAAAAAATTGGTATGAAAATACGTTTGTTTAATTCATTTTTTTTGTGCTCTAGGGTGTGTCGCATCGTAAATTTTAGCTAAATGTTGAAAATCTAGTGCAGTATAAACTTGAGTTGAAGAAACAGAAGCATGCCCTAACATTTCTTGAACAGCTCTAAGATCGCCAGAAGATTGCAAAACATGTGATGCAAAAGAATGACGTAATACATGGGGATGAATATTAAATGGCAGATTTAATTTTAGAGCATGCGATTTAAGTCGAATTTGAACGGTACGAGGACTTATTCGACGTCCACGTTGGTTAATAAAGAGAGCCCGTTGACCGTCTATTTCTTTTTCCTGCAAAAATTGATTTCTTACAGAAAGCCATTGTTTAATTGCATCAATTGCAGCAGAACCAACAGGAACAATTCTTTTTTTATTTCCCTTACCTGTTACAGTGACTTCCTGTTCTTGAAGATTTAGCCAACTAAAAGAGGTGTAATTGTTTTCTTGAAAATAATGAATATCTAAACCGGTTAGTTCTGAAATGCGTAAACCACTTGAATATAATAATTCAAACATGGCTTGATTACATATAGACGTCAAGTGATCTTGTTGAGAAGAGTTTGGGGATGTTGAACGATTTGCAACAAGTTGTACAGCGTCATCCACAGATAAAGCTTTAGGTAATGCTTTTGCGCGACGGGGGGCTTTTATTGAGTCTGTTGGGTTAATGGGGAGTTTTGTTTGTTCTGCCAACCACTGATAGAAACCTCTCCAAGCAGATAGTTTTCTAGCAATTGAACGAGGGTTCATTCCTTTTGCATGTAATGTAGAAACATATCGACGTATTTGATGATGTGTTAATTTTTCAAATGGTGTTTCTTCAGATAGGCTATGCAATTGTAATAAGTCACGACGATAGTTATTAATTGTATGGTCTGAAAGTTTTCGTTGTGTTAATAAACTATCAAGATACCTCTCAATAATTTGAAGTGATGAAGATGTTTTTTCAATGATGTGCATATTAACTATCTAATAAATTGATTAATGCCGCACTAGCTGTTTTAGCAATTTCAGAAAGAAAATCTGTAGCCATATCTGAGCGAAAACGAGCTTCATCAGGAGAACCAAGTACTAATAATCCAAATGTTTCAGTATCTGATTTGAGTGGAATTAAAGCAACGGATGCTATAGTAGTTTGATCACCCAACCAGTTACTGGCAGCATAATCATTGTTTTTTCCACAATATGGTTCTAATAAATTTTGAGTAAACAGTTGAATATCTTCAGAAATGTCTTTTGTAAACCATTCTTGATGGTATTTCGAGTTGATATTCCATAAGCGAATTGTTACATATGGAATAGAGAAAATAGATTTAAGTTCGGAGACTATGGTCGATATTCTATCTACATCTTCTTTAGCTTTTAAAATGGAATGAACCCATTTTTGAATACGAAATGTTAACGTATCATTATCGCGAGCAATTCTAATGAGTTCTGCAATATGAAGTTCTAAATTTTTATTTTTTTCTCTTATAACTTCAATTTGTCTTTCATGTAATGAAATTGTTTTTCCTATAACAGGACTGGTTAAGCGAATATTCGCTAAGATTTCTGGATAATCATTAAAGAAATGAGGGTTGTTTTGTAAGTATTTAGCGATAATACTAGGGTTAAGATCTTGTGTCATGATTTGATTAATTAGGAGCTTGATTAGCTAAAAAAACAATTTTACATGACATGTAATATCCTTTGTTATTTTCTAAAAAAGGTTATGAATGAAAACTTATGCTATTGGAGATATTCAAGGATGTCTACAACCACTTCAGGCATTAATGAGTCATATTGAGCAAAATGATCCAACAGCTCGTTATTTATTAACGGGAGATTTAATAAATAGAGGACCACATTCATTAGAAACACTTCGTTTTATTCGTGATTTAGGGGATAGAGTAGTTACTGTATTAGGTAATCATGATTTACATCTTCTTGCTATAGCAGCAGGAGCAAGAAAAAAACAAAAGCTAGATTCTTTAGATGCTATTTTTGTTGCACCGGATTACAAAGAGTTAATAGAGTGGCTTCGCACACGTCCTATGGCTTATGCTGAAAATGGTTTTCTTATGGTTCATGCGGGTGTTCTTCCACAATGGACATTCGAGCAGACATTGTCTTTAGCAAAAGAAGTGGAATTTGTCTTGCAAAGTAGAAATTGGAAAACCTTTATGAATGATATGTATGGTAATCAACCAGCTAAATGGCGAGATGATTTAACTGGTACAGATAGATTGCGTTGCATTGTTAATGGATTAACTCGTTTACGATTTTGTAGTAAAGAAGGTGAAATGGATTTTGAATTCAAAGAAAGCCCTAGTCTTAATCCACCAGAATTGTTCCCTTGGTTTGATATAAAAAATCGTAAAACAATCAACAATAAAATTATATTTGGTCACTGGTCAACGCTAGGACTGCTTTTGCGTCCAAATTTAATGGCATTGGATACAGGATGCGTATGGGGCGGAAAACTATCAGCAGTTTGTCTTGAAAATCAAAAACTTTATCAAGTTGATTCTCATGGACAGGTTCTTTAAAAACAGAAAATAGATTTTTAACCGCTCAGATTTTAGACCATATTTTCGTAAGCAATTCTTCCTTCGACTATCGTCATTTTAACCTTGCCAGTTAAAGTTCTTCCAATAAACGGAGTATGTTTTCCTTGGCTAGCAAACATGGATGGGGTTGCAACCCATTTTTCTGTTGGATTAAAAATACATATATCTGCAGGATAATTTGGAGAAAGGCATCCGCAAGGAGTTTGTAATATTTTGGCTGGATCAGATGTGATTTTTGCTATAGCTTTTAAAAGAGGGTTTGCAAGAGTTGCTGTTTGTTCTTCAGCCCATTTTAATGTTAAAGGCAATAATAATTCTAGACCAGTAGCTCCAGGGGTTGCTTCACCAAAAGGTAAAGTTTTTTCATCGTCATCAACAGGGGTATGATCGGAGCAAATAGCATCAATTGTGCCATCTAATAACGCATTGGAAATGGCCTCTTTGTCTTTTTGTGAACGGAAAGGGGGGAGTATTCTTGCGTTAGAATCAAAAAAGTCGATGTCGTTTTCAGTTAGATGAATATGATGTGCTCCTACATCACAAGTAATTGGTAATCCTTCTTTTTTTGCTTCCCGAATTAGATTAATTCCTTTGGCTGTTGAAAGTCTGCAAAGGTGTAAACGAACGCCTGTTTGTCGAACGAGTTCAAATAACGTATAAAGAGAAATAGTTTCTGCAATAGATGGAATACCAGAAAGTCCTAATCTAGCGGCAACAGGACCTGAATGTGCTACTCCGGTACGACCAATCCATGCATCTTGTGGTCTTAACCAAACACAATAATCGTAGGTTCTTGCATATTGCAAAGCTCTCATTAACATTTCTGTATTTTTGATGGGTTCTGCAGCTTGTGAGAAACCAACGCATCCAGATTCTGTTAATTCGGTCATTTCTGTTAAGGCCTCTCCTTTTAAACCGGCTGTTAAAGCACCAAGAGGATACACATGAGCTTGGTGAAGTGACTTTGCACGATACTTTAACATTTCTACTAATCCAGGCTCATCTAAAACCGGGTCAGTGTCAGGAGGGCAGACTAAACTTGTTACGCCACCATGCATAGCGGCATTCATTTCTGATTCAAGAGTTGCTTTATATTCATATCCTGGTTCACGTAAACGGGCTGATAAATCTACAAATCCAGGAGAAACAACCAAGTTACTAGCATCAATAATACGATCAGGAGTGAAATCGGTAAGAGAATTGTCTGGTTTAGTAACAGCTAATATGTTTCCTTCAGCAATGTAGATATCTCTTTTTTCATCAATATTATTGATTGGATCAATCAATCTCCCGTTTTGAATATGTAGTTTCATTTAATATATCCTTGTATGCCCATGAACGTTAAGATCGCTTGCAAAAATAGAAAGATATTAATTCCCAGCCAAAATGCTCATAACTGCCATACGAACCGCTATACCATATGTTACTTGAGAGAGGATAACTGCTTGACTACCATCTGCGACAGCTGAGTCTATTTCAACGCCTCTATTCATAGGTCCTGGATGCATAACAATAGCATCAGATTTTGCTAGAGTTAATCGTTCAGGAGTCAGTCCATAGTTCTTAAAGAATTCTTGTGCAGAAGGTAGTAATGTGCCACTCATTCTTTCATTTTGTAAGCGTAGCATAATGATGACATCGACATCTTTTAATCCTTCTGCCATGTTTGTGTACAGTCGAATGCCCATTTCTTCCATATTAGAAGTGACTAATGTACGAGGTCCAATAACGCGAATGTCTGGAACACCTAGAATTTTTAGGGCGTGAATATCAGATCTGGCTACTCGACTGTGAAGGACGTCACCAACAATAGCAACGGATAGATTTGAAAAATCTTTTTTGTAATGTCGTATTGTGAACATATCCAAAAGACCTTGAGTTGGGTGAGCATGTCGTCCATCTCCAGCATTGACTACATGAATATGTTGTTGTTTTACATCAGCTAAGTGTTTTGCGATGAGAAATGGTGCTCCTGATTGAGCGTGTCTAACTACAAACATATCAGCATGCATAGCAATTAGATTGTCAATGGTGTCTAAAAGAGACTCACCTTTGCTAACGCTTGATGCATTAATATTCAGATTCAGAACATCGGCTGATAGACGTTTTGCTGCAATTTCAAAAGTTGTGCGTGTACGTGTTGAATTTTCAAAAAAAAGGTTGAAAACACTTTTCCCTCGCATTAGAGGAACTTTTTTTACTTCTCTATCAGAAATACTCAGAAAAGAAGAAGCTGTATCAAGAATATGTGTCAGCACTTCACGAGGAAGTCCTTCTATGGTTAACAGATGTTGTAGTTCACCGTTTGAGTTTAATTGGGGATTAGGCATGTTCCACCGTCAAAGAGAAGATATTGTTATCAGTTCTACGTAATTCAATGACTTGGTTTTTGGGGATAGAGACTGTTTTTGCAATAAAATTTGCTGCAATAGGGAGTTCTCGATCACCTCTGTCAATTAACGCCGCAAGAAGAATTTTTGCAGGACGTCCGTAATCAAATAACTCATTAATGGCAGCGCGAGTTGTTCTTCCTGTATAAAGAACATCATCGATCAACAAAATTGTTGCGTTTTCAACATCAAAGGGAATTTTTGTTGGCAAGACAGTAGCCGGCAACCCTTTTTTCGCATAATCATCCCGATAAAATGAAACGTCAATAAAACCAGGTGCATTTTTTATTTGTAGATCCTTTGCCATTCGTTCAGCAATCCAAGCTCCACCAGAGCGGATTCCAACCAGCGCTAAATTAGAAAAGTCGGTAATTTCATTTTTTATTTGATTCAGAAGTATCTTATAAAGAACTTCAGCATCAAGGTTGTCAAGATGTGGTTTCATCAAAATACTGTTGCAAAATAAGTGCTGCGGCATGAGCATCATCCGCTTCACCTTGTTTAAAATTTAAAATACACGATGAATAACGTTCATCAACCAATATAGTAACAATATTAAAACGACCATGTAACTGGTTAGCAAAACGACGGCAACGTTTTGTCATTTCGTGCTCGGTTCCATCTGGATAAAAAGGTAAGCCAATAATTAACCGAATAGGTTGCCATTCAGTAATTAGTTTTTCTATTACTTGAAATCGGTTTTTGTTGGATTCCTCTGTTATTACTGTTAAGGGTTGAGCTGTTTTTGAAATTGTATTCCCAATAGCTACACCAATTCGTTTTAATCCAAAATCAAAAGCAAGAATAACACCTTCCATATTAAACTGTTTTATTTTAATTAAGCACGTCCACCTTCCGATACGAGCATGAGAGGATCAATGCCTAATAGTTTTATTGCAGCTGAATAGCGTTCAGAAATAGGCAGATCAAAGATAACATTAGGATCTGCTGCAACAGTTAACCAACCATTTCTGCCAATTTCTTGCTCAAGTTGTCCCGGACTCCATCCTGCGTAACCAATACTAACTAAAACTTTTTCAGGTCCTGTACCTGATGCTAATGCTTCTAATACATCTCGAGAAGTAGTAAAAGCAATTTCGTCCGTAATTTTTAACATGGAAGAAAATTTGCCGTCAGGGGAGTGCAAAACAAATCCTCGATCATCTTGCACAGGGCCGCCAAACATAACAGGTTTGCCCATTAAAGTATGAATTTCAAGCCTTAAATCCAAACGTTCTAAAAGATGATCCAAAGTAATATCTGTTGGTTTATTAATTACAATACCTAACGCACCACGTTCATTGTGTTCGCACAAGTAAACTACCGTTCCGTTAAAAACAGGATCAAGCATTGATGGCATTGCGATCAAAAAATGATTTGATAGATCCATAGTATGTCTGTTCTAAGTTTTATAGTGAAATAAAGGGGCGTTAGTTTGAAAGTTTTTTAATAAAAATTGATAACCATAATTATTGTATCGCTAATCGTATTTTTTAGGCGCTATTCGATTTTTTTCTTTAGGCTATTAGTTAAATAAAAGAGATATTTAAGCCAGAAATAGATTAAAGCAATGTAAAATGTAAAACTTAATATATTTTAGTTAAAAGCAGATGAAATTATTGTTATGAGTATTAAATCTGATAGATGGATTCGGCGAATGGCCGAAGAGCACCGAATGATTGAGCCGTTTGAAAAAGGGCAAATCCGTACGGTGAATGATCAAAGAATCGTATCTTATGGTTTGTCATCATATGGTTACGATATTCGATGTGCAGATGAATTCAAAATTTTTACAAATATCAATAGCACAATAGTTGACCCTAAAAATTTTGATGAGAATTCATTTGTAGATGTTAAAAGTGATGTTTGTATCATCCCGCCAAATTCTTTTGCTTTAGCGCGTACAGTTGAGTATTTTCGAATTCCACGCAATGTTTTAACAATTTGTTTGGGTAAATCAACTTACGCTCGTTGTGGCATTATTGTTAATGTCACTCCTTTTGAGCCGGAATGGGAAGGTTATGTTACGTTAGAGTTTTCCAATACAACTCCTTTGCCAGCGAAAATTTATGCTTGGGAGGGATGTGCGCAAGTGTTGTTTTTGGAAAGTGATGAAGTATGTGAGGTTTCCTATAAGGATCGTGGCGGCAAATATCAAGGACAAGTTGGTGTTACGTTACCAAAAACCTAATTTTATAGATGTAAAGTTTATAAAGTTAAATAAAGCAAACGTCTTCAATTTCTTTCATTAGAGTGATTTATGCTATTTCTTTATTTGCGTAAGCTCACTGGATTAGAGCGAAGTCTTAAAGCAGATATCCATTTGGGATTATCTTTAGCCTTTATTGCTGGTGCGATTAATGCGGGTGGATTTGTTGTTGTAAATCAATACACATCACATATGACCGGAATAATTTCATCTGTTGCAGATGGATTGGTTTTGGGAGATTTTCGTTTTGCACTAGCAGCATTAGGCTCTTTGTTATGTTTTATATTTGGAGCGGCTTGCACAGAATTAATGGTGAACTGGGCAAGAGGCAGACGTTTGCAAAGTGAGTATGCACTTCCTCTTATTTTAGAAGCGATTTTGCTTTTGGTGTTTGGCTTTGTTGGGAGAGAGTTGCATGATCATATGGGGTTGTTCATTTCTTTTACTGTCATGTTGCTTTGTTTCATGATGGGATTGCAAAATGCCATTATTACACGCATATCCAATGCAGTTATTCGAACTACCCATGTAACAGGTATTGTGACTGATATTGGTATTGAGTTTGGAAAAATGCTTTTCTGGAATAGGGTAATTGATAAAGAGAATGAAGCCTATGTAAAAGCAAATAGAAGTAAATTATATTTATTAATAAATCTGCTTGTCATGTTCTTTTTGGGTGGTGTTGTTGGTGCATTTTGTTTTCAACGCATTGGATATATCACCACTATTTTTATATCTGCTGTTTTATTTCTTTTGGCGATTATGCCTGTAATTGATGATTTCCGTGGACGATGGAGAAAGAGATAGAATCGAATCAAAATTCCAATTTGGAAATGCCGTTATCTTCTAAAGAGTCAGCCCCGATTTTTGAATGGCCTGTTCGTGTTTATATTGAAGACACCGATATGGGCGGTGTTGTTTTTTACGCAAACTACTTAAAATTTTTTGAGCGTGCTAGAACAGAATGGTTGCGAAGCCTAGGCGTGACTCAACAGTTGCTAATGGAAGAGCATTCTTTAATTTTTATTGTTAGCCATGCTTCTGTTGATTACGTTAAGCCAGCAAAGTTAGATGATAATCTTAAGATTACATTGGATGTTGAGCGTCTAGGACGAGCATCTATTCATTTTACTCAGCAAGCTTTTTGTGGAGAGACATTATTAGCGAGTGCTAGAGTTCAAGTTGTTTCAGTTTCCTTACCCAAGATGAGGCCAGTAGCCATACCTTCAGAGATTTTTGAAAAAATGAAAGATACACGTCTTGATTTTTAAATTTTTTTTATAAGCTTTTGTCAAAATGACTGTTTCGCAAGATTTATCTTTTGTTTCCTTAATTGCAAATGCATCTTTATTAGTCCAATTAGTAATGGCTCTTTTACTAGGGGTGTCCATTATGAGTTGGATGTATATTTTTAGAAAAATGTTTGCTATTCGAGATGCTCGTGTTCAAACCGAGGCATTTGAAAGTGCTTTTTGGTCAGGTGGGAATTTAAAAAGCTTGTATGACCGTGCAAGCAGTAATAATCGAACAGGGGCTTTAGAGCGAATTTTTTATGCTGGAATGAATGAATACATGAAAGGGAAATCGGGACTATCGACGTCTAGTACAGATAAGATTGTACTTCTTGATGGTGCTCGAAGGGCGATGAGGGCAGCTTATCAAAGAGAAATGGATAATCTGGAATCGCACTTATCTTTTCTAGCGTCTGTTGGCTCTGTTTCTCCATATGTAGGTTTGTTTGGTACGGTATGGGGAATCATGAATGCTTTCAGGGGCTTAGCAAATGTTCAGCAAGCGACGCTTGCTACTGTCGCGCCAGGTATTGCAGAAGCTTTAATTGCAACAGCAATAGGTTTATTTGCTGCAATTCCTGCTGTTGTCGCTTACAACCGTTATTCACATGAAGTTGATCGATTAGCAATTCGTTTTGAAAGTTTTATCGAAGAGTTTTCTAATATTCTTCAAAGACAGGCAAAATAAGGAAATACTATGTCATATCAAATTTCTGGATCAAGTTCTTTGCGAGGAGGTCGTAGAAGTAAACTGAAATCCGAGATAAATGTTGTGCCGTACATTGATGTGATGTTGGTACTACTTATTATTTTTATGGTGGTTTCTCCAATAACCATACCAGGTGCAATTAATTTACCTTCAGCAGAAAATACGTCGCTTCCTCCTTCTAGTTACATTCATATTTCATTACGTCCAGATGCTCAATCCGAAATTAGCGTAAGACAAGAAGGTAAAGAAGATAGAAAACTGGAAATGGCAGAAAATCATGAAGTATTAATGAAAAAGTTACGTATTTTCCATGCTAGTTACCCAAGTTATCCTGTTTTAATTTCGGGGGATAAAGATATTCGTTATGAAGAGGTTGTTCGAACCATATCTGACGCAAAAAAAATGGGAATAAATCGGGTGGGATTGGCAACCCGTTAGGGTAAATACGGAAAATATGAAAGGTTCTGCGCTACATACTATTCCAAAAGAATCAAAAACAAAGAGTTCCTTTGTTTTAGCATTGCTCGTACATATCTTACTTTTTGCTTTTCTTTGGTTTGGAGTTAGCTGGCAAACAGACGAAGGAGGTTCTGCTGAGGCAGAGGTTTGGGACATTAAAGTTAGCGATGCGGCACCAAAAGTTGAAGTTCCTTCAGAGGCGGTAGTTCAAGAACAAACTCATGAAGAAGTTCTCAAAGAACAAGAGCCTGTCGTTGAAGAGCAAAAGCCAGTCGAACCTAAAGTGGAAGAAAAACCCGATATAGCTCTAGAAGAAAAGAAAAAACAGAAAGAAAAAGAGAAAAAGAAAGAAGAGCAAAAACAAAAAGAAGCGATAGAGGCTAAGAAAAAACAACTGAAGTTGGCAGATCAAAAAAAAGCGGATGCTATTATGGCAGAAGAGGCAAAGCGTCTTGCTACGCGAGGTGGAACAGGAGGAAGTGGAACATCTCCTTATTCAACAGGAAATACTCGTGCAGATTCTGGTTATGCTCAAAAAGTCAGTGCCAAAATAAAATCGAACACTATCTTTAATGTACCAAGCGGCTTAAGTGGTAATCCATCTGTTGAGTATGATGTAGAATTGTTTCCAGATGGTTCAATAAAGGGAATAAGAAAACGAAAATCTTCTGGAGTTCCTGGTTTTGACGAGGCAGTACTTCGAGCAATTGAAAAATCAGTACCATTTCCAGCAAATAATACTGGTAAAGTGCCTACAAAATTCATGATTTCCCATAAACCGAAAGGCTAGATAATGCGGATAAAAATAAATTGTTTATTACGCCCATTTTGTTTATTGGGGCTGTTTTTGTTGTCAATTTTGCAAGTTTTTGCGCAAGATAGTATTCGTATTGAAATTTCAGGTGTTGGTGCTCGTCAGATCCCAATAGTGATTACAGGGTTTTCAGGTGAAACTTTTGCTAAACAAAAAATTTCTGCCATTATTCAAGCAGATCTTGTGCGAAGTGGATTATTCAAAATTATTGATACATCGGATGTATTTTCGGAAGGAACTGATGTCAATTATAACGATTGGCGGGCAAAAGGAGTTGAAGCTTTAGCTGCCGGAAGCGTAAAAAAAACAGAAAATAATCGTTATGAAGTGAGATACGTTTTACATGATATTGCAAGAAAGCAATCAGTTTCATCCTTGTCTTTAGGTGCTTCAGAAAAATCATTACGTTTAACTGCACATAAAATTGCAGATGATATCTACGAAAAGCTAACTGGTGTTAAAGGTATTTTTTCAACTCGAATTGCATATATTACAAAGGCGGGCAAAGAATATCGGTTAGAAGTTGCTGATGCAGATGGTGAAAATAGACAAGTTGCATTGCGTTCCAATGAACCTATTATTTCCCCATCTTGGTCGCCTGATGGAACAAAAATTGCGTATGTTTCGTTTGAGTCTAAAAAACCGGTTGTTTATGTCCAAAATCTTGTTACGAGAAAAAGGACTGTTATCGCAAATCATAAAGGAAGTAATTCTGCGCCTTCATGGTCGCCAGACGGTTCCCAATTGGCAGTTGCATTATCTCGAGACGGACTGACTCAAATATATTTGGTTAATGCTGATGGAAAAAATTTACGCCGATTAACGAAAACAAATAGTATTAACACGGAACCGCAATTTTCACCTGATGGGCAATTTATTTATTTTACAAGTGATAGAAGTGGTTCTCCTCAGATATATAAAACCAGTATTCATGGCGATAATGCTCAAAGGGTAACTTTTTTGGGCAGTTATAACATTAGCGCAAGAATTGCACCTGATGGAAACCATTTAGTTTATGTGTCTAGACGTAATGGACAATTTCAAGTTTACTTATTAGATCTTTTAAACAATCAGGAATTAAGATTATCTGATACAACGAAAGATGAATCACCTAGTTTTTCTCCAAATGGTAGATATGTTATGTTTGCGACAGAAAAAGGGCGAAAAGGAATGCTTTCTGTTGTATCTATAGATGGAATGATTAAACAAAATATTTCGATGCAGGTTAGTGATATTCGCGAGCCTTCATGGGGTCCATTTATGAAATAATTTTTAAGGAAGTGTTATGGATAAATTAAAAAAAATCTTAGTTATTTTGTCAGCAACTGTTATTTTGTCTGCTTGTGGTTCTTCAGTTAAATTGGATGAAGATATTCCTACAGAAACAGATTCACGAGAAGTTGCAACAGTCAATGCTGAGTCTATTGATCCTTTAAATGATCCTAATGGTGAGTTGGCGGCACGTAGTATATATTTCGATTTTGACAGTTATGTTGTTAAAGGAGAATATCAATCATTGATACAGGCACATGCACGTTACTTAAATAAAAATACAAATCGCCGTATTTATATTCAAGGAAATACAGATGAAAGAGGTGGACGTGAATATAATTTAGCTTTAGGACAAAAGAGAGCAGAAGCAGTTCGTAAGGCTATGTCATTATTAGGTGTAAGCGATAGTCAAATGGAAGCTGTTTCTTTTGGAAAAGAAAAGCCTAAAGCACTGGGTAATGATGAAGCTTCCTGGGCAGAGAATCGTCGTGCCGATATTGTTTACCAATAAAGTATGAATAAAATATCTTGTTTTTTACTGTCTTTAATTGTTGCTTGCGTTTTGCCTTGGCAAGCAGAGGCTGCTTTGTTTGAGGATTCAGATGCTCGTCGATCCATTTTAGATTTGAGAACCAAAGTAAATGAAAAAGCAGATAAAACGGCTTTGTTGGAACTTTCAAATCAAAATGAGCTTTTGAAGCAAGAAGTTGCTAAATTACGAGGACAAATTGAAGTATTAATGAACGAGATTCAGATATTGCAACAAAAACAAAAAAATTTTTATGTTGATCTGGATAATCGTTTAGGTAAATTTGAGCCGCAAGAACTGGTTGTTGATGGAAAAAATGTCGTGATACAACCAGCAGAAAGTCAAGCTTTTGAAAAAGCTGAAGCTGCGTTTCAGGCAGGTGATTATAAAGAAGCTGCATCAGCATACAGTGCTTTTTTACGTCGCTATCCAAAATCAGGAATTGCTGTGTTAGCTCAGTATGGATTGGGTAATGCCTATTATTTGCTTCAAGAATATAAAAATGCATTATCTGCTCATGCTGTGTTACTAAAGCGATATCCGGAGAGCGAAAAAAATCCAGATGCGATGTTAAGTATGGCAAGTAGTCATTTGGGGTTGAAAGATTTATGGGCGGCAAAGAAAACCTTAAATACGCTTATCAAGAAATATCCGAATACTGAAGCAGCAAAAGAAGCTGCCGAGCGTTTGAAAAAAATGGAATAATTAAAGGATAAAAAAGGGGAGATTTTAATCTCCCCTTTTGTGATAGATACTTTTTTTAATAAGCTTTACTTGCATAATGACTTTTTTTCTGGATAGCATTTAAGTTAATAGAGGGAGAAGCAATTTTTTCAGTATTAATAAAATCTATTTTGTTTTTATTGCGAGATTTTAGATTGGGTAAGCGTCGTAGTTGACGTAATGCTTGTATATCTTTGATTTCAATTGTTTTTTGATTGACACTGATTAATCCAATTTCATCTAACGCAGATAGTGTTCTGCTAACGGTTTCTAAAGTTAATCCGATATAACTACCAATTTCTTGTCGTGTCATACGTAAATTAAAAACTCGCTTGGAATATCCCATTTGTGCAAAGCGATCTGAGAGGGATACTAAAAATCTGGCAACCCGTCCTTCTGCGCTTAAAGAACCTAATACAGCAATCATTGTTTGTTCTCGGACTAGCTCTTGGCTTAAAACGCTAAACATAGCACTTTCTAGTTCAGGATGAATACGACCTAATGCGGTTAATTTTTTAAAAGGAACTAAAATAAGGTCACAAGCAGATAGTGCAACTGACTCTGAGGAATAATATTTTGAATAAATTCCATCTATGCCAAGGATATCAGCTTTCATAGGAAAACTAAGAATTTGTTCGTTTCCAAGTTCATCAATAAGTACCGTTTTTAAAAATCCAGAGTTAACAATATAGAGCATTTCAAATGGTTGTCCGATCATATGAATTCGTTGACCAGTTTTGAATTGCATATGCTGAAATAAAGTTTCTTCTTTTGTAATAGAGGAGTTAGGAGATATTGGGATACGTAGTAATTCACAAATGTCTTTTAAACTAGACCATAGTTTTCCATTTTTTTGTCTGCCAGCTTCTACTGACAATGAATTAGATGCATTAGAAGCATTTTTACTGGATTTAGTCACAAGCATAATAATCTTTCATGAAATGGTTGTTAGGAAAAGCAATTTCTAAAATTTGTAGAAATTGTTGTTGCATTATGTCAATGTGAAAAATTATTGAATATCAGTAATTACTGAATATATAGATCAGAAAAATACTAAAAATGTTTGTAGGAAAATTCCTACAATGGTATGACTTTTGTAGAAAGGAACTTTTATCTTTTTTTTATCTCTAAATGGACGTGTATTAAGTAGTTTTTCTATAGAGCTCTCTTTTTAGCGGAAATTTAAAAGCATTATTTGCGTAGGAGGAACTATGATGCGTTCAGAATCGGGGAGTCAAGACAATATCAAAAAAACACCGATAAAACGTGGGTTTGCTGCAATGTCAAAAAAACGACAAAGAGAAATTTCAAGTATGGGAGGACGTGCGGCCCATGCACAAGGGAAAGCGCATGTGTTTACTTCTGAAGAAGCACGTATAGCTGGTAGAAAAGGTGGTGTTGCGGTAAGTCGTAATAGAGCACATATGTCTGCAATTGGACGAAAAGGTGGAGAAAGTCGCCGATTAAAGAAAATTTCTAAACCCATATAGGATTAAAGCAGTTTATAAAAAAACAAAAGGACTGCTGTTTGAAAAAAATAGCATTCTTTTTGTTTTAATGAGATAGAAATGGCTCGCGAGAAAAAGTTAAGTTAGGTTATCCAACGTAAGAATTTGTCCTAATGCAGCTATCTTTAAAGATTTATCAGAAAAATTTGCTTTTTCCCAAGCGTCTCTTAATAGTATAGGTGGTTCATCTAAAGGTTCATCAGAAAGTTTAAAAGTTCCCCAATGCATTGGAATGAAATGTTTGGCTTTAATAGCAGTCATGGCATGAATAGCTTCTATGGGATCAACATGTTGGTATTTCATAAACCATCGAGGTGCATATGCGCCTATTGGAAGCATAGCGACATCAATATGGCCAAAATGGTTACCAATCTCAGCAAAGCCGTCGAACCACCCTGTATCACCAGAATGATATAAACGGATACCATTTTTTTCTATTACAAAACCACCCCACCAACTGGTGTTGACATCAGTTAAACCGCGTCGACTCCAGTGTTCCGCAGGTACAAATGTAATGGTTAATCCTTCGATATCTTCTTTTTGCCACCACCCCATTTCAATTACACGGGGAAAGTTATTTTTGATAAACCACGAGCCTAATCCTTTGGGGACAAGATAAATAGGGGTTGGTCCTAATTTTTTGAGAGTCGGAATATCCATATGATCCCGATGATTATGCGTAATCAATACTAAATCGATTGTAGGCATTGCAGGCCAGTCAATACCTGGAGGACTATTTCTTTTGATCCAAGCAATTTTTTTGGAAAGAACAGGGTCAATTAGAATATTTTTTCCTGCAAGTTGAAGTAGGAAGGATGCCTGTCCAATCCATGTTAAAGAATCTTTGTTCCCTTTTTTCAGCAATTTACCGTCATTATGAACAAAAGGGATAGAAATACCTGTTTTAGGAGATTTAGGTTGTTTTTCGTTATGCAAACCAAGCATCCAACGTAGTGCATGAGTGGTTTTTGGTTTTTGAAAATTGCTATTTAGATTGGTAAAACGCATACAGGTATTTCAGAAGAAAATAATTATTTTACTATTCGAATTTAGTGATAGTTGTATCTCATTAAGTTGTTGTTATTTTAAAAGTTGATTTTTCTCTATATCCACTTGTAAAATCCTTTTTCTCTGGTGCTAACGAATTGTTCAGTTCGTAGTTAAACGGGAAACACGAAGCATTTTTATTGCCAACGTGTGCTGCCCCCGCAACGGTAAGCAAGTGTCTTAAAAGAGTTTACCTGATATGCCACTGTGTTTTGACATGGGAAGGTAAGGTAGATTTTCACATAGATTAATGTGGAAAGCTTGTAGCCCGGATACCGGCCAGACAAGGGAGAGGTGTTAGGAACGGGTGGTTCTTGATCATATTTATCTCAACAGGATAAGGTGTTTTCCAGACTGTTCCTCACTTTTTGTTAAATGAAGTCCTACGGGGATGTGGGGCTGACATTTTTGGAGCAGTCATGTTTTTTTCGAGTAATTCTAAATTTTTACCGGTTTTAAAACCGATTTCTTTGGCAGTTCTTGCTTCTTGTCTGATAACACCTGTTTTAGCACAGGAAAATGAAGAAGAAAATTTAATACCTGTTGTTGTAACTGCATCTCGTATTGAGCAGTCTCAAAAAGATGCCATTGCATCTACCACAGTGATTACACAGGAAATGATCAAAAATTCACAGGCTTTTGATTTGCCGGATTTGTTGAGAAATGTGGCAGGTTTAAGCATTGGTAATAATGGAGGTGCAGGACAAACAACATCCATTTTTATGCGTGGTACTGAATCTCGTCATTTACTGATTCTTTTGGATGGGGTTCCTTTGACTGATTCTACTTCTATAGGACCTACCATACAATTTCAGCATATTTTACCTGAGCAAATAGAGCGAATTGAAATTGTTCGAGGTAATGTATCTGCGATTTATGGATCAGGTGCTATTGGCGGTGTTATTCAGATTTTTACAAAAAAAGGCGAAGGAAAACCAAACGTAAATGCGTCTGCTGAAATAGGAACAGATACAACAATTAAATTAAGTGGTGGTGTTTCAGGTGATGTAGATGGAACCCGTTATGCGGTATCAGCTACACGATTTAAGACAAATGGTTTTTCTGCAATAAATCCAAATCAAGATGTAACTGCCAATGGCGACAGTGACGGAACACGGGATGTGGCTTTTAACGCAGCTCTTTCTAAAGAGTGGCGTAAGGGACAGGAAGTGGGTGTTCGCTTATATGGATTTGATGCGAAAACGGATTATGATGGTTGGTCTGGAGGCTCTTCTGGGAAAGATTGGACAGAAAGCAAACTCATGTCATTTGCTGCATTTACCAAAAATCGTATTACTTCAGATTGGTTATCGACTGTTACAGCATCTCATACTACGTCGAAAACAGAATACTTTTATTCTTTGCCTAATTCGGAAACACAAGATAATAGTTATTTCCGTGGGGAAACCAGTATGTTGCAATGGGCAAATGAAATTGCCTTATCTTCTGACTGGATATTAAGTGCTGGTGCCGATATTGAAAGAGAAAAAGCAGAAGTTATTCAATACGGTTTTTATGCTAGTTCAATGGATCAGTCACGAACTAATTATGATTTTTATGCCGGTTTAACAGGGAAAATCGATAAACATAATTTCCAAGTTAATGCTCGCTATGATCATGTAGAAGATTCGGGGTCAGATATCACAGGTTATTTTGGCTATGGATATGATTTAACGTCAAACTGGAAATTGATAGCCAGTGCATCTACAGCTTTTTTAGCGCCAACACTTTATCAACAATTTGATCCTTCTTATGGGAATAAAAATTTAAAAGCTGAGAGATCTCGCTCATTTGAAGCTGGTATTCAATATGCGAATAATAAAACTTTGGTTCGAGCTGTCGCTTTTGAAACTCGAACACATGATTTGATTAGCATACTAAATAATAAATATACTAATATTAAAGAAGCTAAAATCAAAGGAATTGAATTAAATGGTTCAACACAATTAGCGGGTGTTGATGTTCATGGTAATTTCACTTGGCAATTACCTGAAAATAGAGAAACAGGAGAACAGCTCGAAAGAAGACCGAAAAAAATAGCGTCACTTAATGTTTCTAAAAATATAGGTCGATGGTTCGTGGGGGGAGATTTACATTATGAAGATTATCGTCATGATATGTCATATTCTTCATATCCTTATTCTCCTGTAGTTCTTGGATCCTATACATTGCTTAACCTGAATGTACGCTATCAGTTAACGAAGGAAGTTGAACTTTTCGGTCGAATTGAAAATGCGTTCGATAAGGAATATCAAACAGCGTATACTTACAATCAATTAGGTAGAGCGTTTTTTGGTGGCATCAGCTGGAAAATGTAGTTGAGGTAATATGTGCTAGATCAAATTGATCTATTAGAAACGGTAGCACAAAGTAAGAGAAAGTATATTGGTACCTTATGCGTATTAATATTACTTTCTCTTTTCTGCATTATTCTTTCCTTATGTATGGGCTCGGCTACTATTGAATTAAAAGAAATCTTTTCTAGACCGTTGAGCCTATTTCAGTCAAAATCTCAATCACTTTCTGTTGCATTATTCCAATTGCGCTTGCAGCGCACTCTGACTGCATTCACGACAGGGGCATCATTGGCTTTGGCTGGGGTCATGATGCAAGCATTACTTAGAAATCCATTAGCAGATCCCTATGTGTTAGGTGTTTCTGGAGGGGCGTCTGTTGGTGCACTACTCATGCTTTTTTTGGGAAGTTCTGCTTTGATCGTTCAAGGCGCTTCATTTGCTGGTGCAATAGCCATATCCATGCTTTTATATTGGTTTGTCAGAAAAGATTGGCAGTATGACAATCATGGAAACAGTACGTCACAATTATTGTTAACAGGCGTTATTCTTGCTTTTGGTTGCAGTGCTATTGTGATGTTGTTTTTATCATTTGCAACAGATAGCCATTTAAGAGGGATGGTGTTCTGGTTAATGGGCGATTTAGAAGGTTCAGAAGTAAATATAGTATTTGTTTTAATTCTTATCGCTATATTGCTATGGATGTCAAAAATAGCCCGTTCAGTAAATCTTTTAGCTTTACACTTTCAGGAAGCGTTTGCTTTTGGTGTTAATGTTTCTATTGTTAGAAAATCACTTTTTATTGGGAGTGCTCTTTTGACTGCATGTGCTGTTAGCTCTGCGGGTAGTATCGGTTTTGTTGGTTTGATTATTCCTCATGTATGTCGAATGTTTTTTAGCACAGATCATCGCTTGCTTTTCCCAGTTTCAACTTTGGTAGGAGGTTGTTTTCTTGTCTTAGCAGATGTATTAGCACGTACCGTTGCATCTCCACATCAAATTCCTATTGGTGTTATAACAGCGTTAATAGGCGTTCCTGTTTTTCTTTTCCAGTTATATCGTTATCGGGTTAATTGATATGTTACGAGTTTGTAATTTAAGCCTTTTAACCCCTCAAAAACAACTTATTACTCATTTGAATTGTCATATTTCAAAGGGACAATGTTGGGTGATTTTTGGAAAAAATGGAGTAGGAAAAACAACTTTAATACGTACTTTAGCCGGACTACATCCTATAGATCAAGGCGAGGTTTGGTTAAATGATCAAATGATAAATCAACAGGATATGTTGTCACTATCACAAAAACGTTCTTATCTTTCTCAAACCCAACGAGATAGTTTTTCGTATAGTGTATTACAAGTGGTACTGTCAGGGCGATTTCCTTATGGAATGGCTCAATATTGGGAAACAAAGGAAGACTTAACGGCAGCATATTTTGCGATGGAAAAATTTAATATTCTTTCTTTGAAAGATCGTGATGTTCGAACACTTTCAGGAGGGGAGAGAAAACGAGTTGCTTTAGCATCAGTTTTTGTTCAGGATACGCCACTTTTATTTTTAGATGAACCGACAAGTGCATTGGATTTGGAACATCAAATTTCATTGATGCAATTGATCAAGCAATCAGCACTACAAAAAGAAAAAACCGTTGTCATGGTAATGCATGATCTTAATTTGGTTCATGATGTTGCTACACATGTATTACTTATGCATGAAGATGGAACATGGCAGGCAGGAAAAACGGAAGAAATGATGCGATCAGATACGCTTTCAATGTGTTTGGGATATCCTGTCGAGGTGTTAATACATAAAAATCGTGCGATATATCTTCCTACCTAACAATATGGCATTTCTAAGAAAGCTTTTTTTTATTATTTATTTTTTCTCAGTTTCATCAATAGCTGTTAATGTCGTTGATGATAACAATCAGATAATTACATTATCTGAACCTGTTCACAGAATTATTTCTACTGCGCCTCACATTACGGAGTTTCTTTACGATATTGGTGCAGGAGAAAAAATTGTTGGGGTAACAGAGTATAGTAATTATCCTTCTCAAGCAAAAAAATATCCCCAAGTAGGAAATCATCGCTTTATAGATATAGAAAAGGTTTTAACCTTAAAGCCCGATCTTGTAATTGTATGGAAGAGTGGAAGTCCTATTCGTCAGATAGAAAAAATAGAGCGCATGGGTATTCCTGTTTTTTATAGTGATATTCAAAATTTAAGTGATTTTGCAACAACTTTTGAACGATTAGGTATTCTGGTTGGCGAAGAGGAAAAAGGTCGAGAAAAAGCAAAGTTGTGGAAAGAACGATTAACGAAACTTTATCAACAGTATCAAAATAAAAAAACGTTAAAAGTTTTTTATCAGGTGTCAGAAAATCCTCTTTATACGCTTAGTGGCAGGTATATTGTCAGTGAGGGTATGCAATTGTGTGGCGGAAAAAATATCTTTTCTGATTCGTCTTTAATTGCGCCTCGCATTAATTTTGAAGAGGTTATCAAAAGAAATCCTGATGTTATTTTTGTGTCCGAGAATATAGGAAACCCGAAAGGACTTGAGTTTTGGAATCGTTTTGAAACGATAGAGGCTGTAAAAAAACAAAATCTCTTTAAAGTGAATCCAGATCTCTTAGAAAGACCTGGACCACGTTTTTTGGATGGGTTAATTATATTGTGTGAGAAACTCGAAACAGCTCGTCTTGGAGAAAAAGCGATATCACAATAAATGTTGTTTTAGTACGAACAAACGAAAGTAAAGAAGTTTTCTCCAATGGTTTCAGGAACAACTTTATAAAATTTAATATCGCTTATTTTTCCAGAAAAAGTTGTATAGGATTCACCAGTTGCATTGGGACCAGAGTACAGAACTTGGTTTGCACGTCCTAATCTTTTTCTTTTGCAATCAAAAAAGAAAAGAGAACGGTCAGAAATAAAATCAAAATCTGTACCTGGAATTTTTGCTGAAACAGAATAGTTAAAAATACTCCAAGCTCTTTTATATTTGCCAACAGTACCTATTGAATCAACATCAACAGATATTTCTTCATTATCTGATGCAATGACGAATTTCCAATCTTCTGCATAGACATTCAGAGAAAATAAAAGAAGAAAGATGACAAAAAATTTTTTCATGACCGTGTTCTCCAATAATCTATATTTCAAGATTATCAATTAGTCGTGTATCTCCTAATCTAGCTGCTGCAAGAACAACGAGAGGTTTTCCTTCTGCAATATCGCCGGCAGTAGGTGGTTGTAGATTAATTCGTTTTCTAATTGACACATAATCAGGAGCCCAACCACGTTGTAACAAATTATCCATGGCATGTTTTTCCAGTTTTGAAATGTCTGGATATCCGCCTTGAACTTGTTTTGCAACGTATTGAAGTGTTTGATAAAGGAATGGTGCTTCTTTGCGTTGTTCTGGTGAGAGGTACATGTTTCGTGATGACAGAGCAAGACCATCTTCTGCACGGTATGTTTCTGCTGCAACAATTTCAACTGGCAGAGCAAATTGACGACACATGTTGCGGACAATCATAAGCTGTTGATAATCTTTTTTTCCAAAAACAGCAATTTTCGGTGCTATGCTAGAAAAGAGTTTTAATACAACGGTTGTAACACCATTGAAGAATCCCGGACGGAATTTTCCTTCGAGAATGTCTCCTAAACTTTCTGGAGGTTGAACTCGAAACTCTTGTGGTTCAGGATACATGTCTTTTTCAGTTGGAGCAAAAAGAACGTAGACTCCTTCTTTTTCCAGTTTTTCCACATCAGCACGGAATGTGCGAGGATATTGATCAAAATCTTCATTAGGCCCAAATTGCAGGCGATTTACAAAAATAGAAGCAACAACGGGGTCTCCATGCTGTTTTGCTAAACGTATTAAAGATAAATGCCCTTCATGAAGGTTACCCATGGTGGCAACGAAAGCTGTGCGTAATTGACCATGTAGCTGGTTACGTAATTCTTCAATAGTAGTAATAATTTTCATGACTTAAAGTAATAATTCAGGAAAAACCAAGAAAAACACAATTTTATGATGAAATTGCCCATATATATAAATTATTTTTAAGATTTATAGCTTACTAATCGAATATAAATAGGAGCTAGTGGTTCTGCTTGTGTTATTTCGATTAAGGATTCTTTGGCTAGTTCCAAAAGAGCTAGAAAATGAACGATGATTACGGGAGTTTCTTTTACGGTATCAAATAGATCGTAGAATTCAACAAAAGAACTTGTTTGTAACCGTTTAAGAATAATGGACATGTGTTCCCTAACAGAAAGTCCTTGCTTAGCAACAGTGTGGCTAGTTGTTAATTTATTTCTTCGCAGGACTTCAGAAAAAGCGTGGTACAAATCAATAGGGAGTACATTTGGCCAACGCTGAGAAGTATCTTTAGGGATAGTTACTGCAGTAGTAAAAAAATCATCTCCTAATTTTGGCATTTCATCCAATTTATTAGCAGCGAGTTTAATCCGTTCGTATTCTAAAAGATGTCTAACCAATTCAGCTCTTGGGTCTTCTACTTCATCTGTATCATTCTTTTTTATTACAGGCAGTAACATTCGTGATTTTATTTCCACTAATGCAGCAGCCATTAAAAGATATTCTGCAGCTAATTCAAGTTTATGTTGTCGTATTTGATCTACATAAATTAAGTATTGAGCGGTGAGTTGTGCCATTGGAATATCTAAAATATTGAAGTTTTGACGGCGAATAAGATAAAGCAGTAAATCAAGGGGACCTTCAAAAGCTTCTAAAAATATTTCAAGTGCTTCTGGCGGAATATATAAATCAGTCGGTAATTCAAAAAGAGCTTCTCCGTACAGTCGTGCTAAAGCTATACGTTCACCTGCATTTGTTTCAGCAGAAGTTTGTTGCTCGGATGATGTTGAGGCTGATTCAATCATATTTTAGAGATAAGGATTTGCTTTATGCGGTAAAGAAGATTGTTTATTGCGAAGATATTGATCAATATCAAGCGGTTTTTGATTCCAAAAGCGATTAAATCCAGATTCTTTTTTGATTGATAAAGTGGGATTTTCCTTGATCAGTTTTTTAAAAAACTGATCGAGATCGGATTGATATTGGGGCTGTTTCCAGAAAAATAACATGTATTTTTTATTTTATTTTCATTCCAGGTTTTGCACCTGGCCACGGTTGAAGAATATAAATTCCTGGATCAGATTTATCCGACGCGGCAAGAACCATTCCTTCAGAAATACCAAATTTCATTTTTCGAGGAGCGAGGTTTGCAACGACTACAGTCAATTTTCCTTTTAGTTGATCAGGATTATATGCAGAACGAATACCTGCAAAAACATTTCTTAATCGTCCTTCACCAACATCTAATGATAATTGTAATAAACGATCCGCTCCCTCAACTAAATTACAGTCAACGATTTGGGCAATTCGCAAATCAATTTTTGCAAAATCATCTATGGTAATTTCTGGCGCAATGGCTTCTATATTAGGTTTTGCTGATTCAGCTTGTTCAGTCGGTGTTTCTTTTTGTTCCACGAGTGCGTCCATTTGTTTTTCTTCAACGCGTTGCATGAGGTGTTCATAGGTGTTAATGGTGTGACCATTTTTCATTGGGGTATGAATATCTTCCCATTGCATCGGAGATAAATTAAGGAATTTTTCAACTTTTTCTGCTAAAGCCGGTAAAACAGGTTTTAAGTAAATAGTTAAAATCCTGAAAGCTTCTAATAAAGTACTGCAAACTTCATGCAAGAGGGACACTTTTTCTACGTCTTTTGCCAGTACCCATGGTTTGTTTTCATCAACATAAGCATTAACCAAATCTGCATAGTACATAATTTGTCTTAATGCTCGACCATATTCTCGGGTATCGTAAAGATTGGAAATCTCATTTGCACCAGAGCGTATTTGATTTAAAAGAGTATTATTTGATTCGGTATCACCGAGATGAATACTTCCTGCAAATCTTTTGGTAATAAAACCAGCGGCTCTACTTGCTATGTTGACATATTTACCAATCAAATCAGCATTAACACGAGCCATAAAGTCTTCAGCTGTAAAATCAATGTCCTCAACGTGTGAATTTAATTTTGCAGCGATGTAGTAACGCAACCATTCAGGGTTCATTCCTATATCTAAATAACGAATTGGTGAAATGCCAGTTCCTCGCGATTTAGACATTTTTTCACCTGAAACAGTGATGAAACCATGAACGAATACATTATTTGGTACTTTTTTGCCAGAAAAATACAGCATAGCTGGCCAAAAAAGAGTATGAAAATAGATAATATCTTTACCAATAAAATGATATTGCTCAGTTTTAGGGTCTGTTAAAAAAGCATCAAAATCACGTTCGGTTTTTTTGAAGTAATTTTTTAATGAGGCTAAATAGCCGACAGGTGCATCTAGCCATACATAAAAATATTTTCCAGGCGCGTCAGGAATTTCAATGCCAAAATATGGGGCGTCACGGCTAATATCCCAGTCGGATAATTCACTTGCTTTCCCATCTTTGCCTTCAAGCCATTCTTTAGCTTTATTTGCGACTTCTTGTTGTAGGCGAGGCTTACCATTAATGTCGCCAAGTGCCCATTCCTTTAAAAATGCAACACATTTAGGGTCTGAAAGTTTGAAAAAGAAATGTTCTGATGATTTTAATATTGGTGTTGTCCCGCTTAAAATCGAATAGGGATTATTTAAATCTGTTGGAGCATATACAGAACTACAGGATTCACAGGAATCTCCATTTTGATCTTTTGCGCCACATTTAGGGCATTCACCTTTAATGTAACGATCAGGCAGGAACATTTCTTTAACAGGATCAAAAAACTGTTCAATGATTTTGCTTTCTATTAGCCCTTTTTCTTTTAGTTTTTTGTATATTTCTTGTGATAATTCGTGATTTTCAGGACTATCTGTTGAGTCCCAGTTGTCAAACTGAATGTGGAACCCATTAAGTGGTTTTTTGCGACTTGCTGCAATTTCTTTGACAAATTCTTGTGGTGTCTTGCCAGCTTTTTCTGCCGCAATCATGATTGGTGCGCCATGAACATCATCTGCACAAACAAAATGAACTTCACGTGGAAGACCGTTATCTTTTTGCATTCGTTGAAAACGAACCCATATATCTGCTTGTATGTATTCCATAATATGCCCAATATGAAATTGAGCATTTGCGTAAGGAAGTGCAGTCGTGACAAAAAGTTTTCGTGGCATAACGATTAATCTTAAAAAATTATGATAAAGATAAAAGGATAGGGGGTTATATTATTTTTGACAATTACATTTAAATGGATTTTCTTGAGTATGTGTTTTATTTGAGTAATAAAAATTTGAATGCTCGGTCCATATTTATAAGAATATCAGTTTAACAGATTCATTTTTGTGAATTAACTAGAGACGTTTTTGTCCTTATTTTGAGTTTTTACGGCCTTGCCAAATGCCTCTTTTAAGCTTAATACCTGTCCAGCATTAGTTGCATCATAACCACCTAACTGGTTAACATGATTTTTAAAATCTTCACTTTGTATGATGTTGATTACGTTACTTAAGGGTGATTTTTTCCATTCGTTTTTACATACAGCAAAAAAGTAACGTTCTTGCATAAGTGGTACAAAATCAAGACCAAAGTGACGCGCGGCTGTTTCAACACCAAAGCCAACATCCGCCATATTGCTAGCAATATAAGCAGCAACAGCGGCATGAGTAAATTCAGCAACCTCAAAACCATTAATAGTGTGCTGAGGAATATTTTTTTCTTCTAAAAGTCGTTCTAATATGCGACGTGTACCTGAACCAGTCTGACGATTAACGAACCGTATTCCTGTTTGTGCAATATCTTCTAGGCTTTTAATTTTTTTGGGATTGCCTGGTGCTACAAATAATCCTTGTTTTAAGTTCGCTAAATGAATCAATTGATGCTTTTTAGGGCAAAGATATTGCATAAGTAATTGCACTGTTTCCGTTTCAAAAGAGCCAATAGGAACATGAAAACCAGCTAGTTCACACTCTTTTTGCGCTAAGGCTGCAATTGATTCCATGCTATTTAAGTAGCGCAGTTCTACAGGCAAATCCAAAGCATTAATTCGTTCCATTAAAGCTGCAACTGCAAAACCGTAACTGGCGTATAGTCGAACAGTTGGCTGGATATCAGAGATGCTTTTGCTAAGCTCTCGTTCTAATTCTGAAGATAAACTTTCCAATGTGGGCGATAATCGTGCTGCAATTCGTCTGTCTGCCCATAAAAGAGTAGAGCCTAATTTAGTTAATGTTGTTCCACGGCCTCGTTGTTTTTGCAATAAGGGTGCACCGAAGATATTTTCCGCTTCTCGTAACAGTCCCCAAGCGTGTCTATAAGACAGCCCAAGACTCTTTGCAGCTTGTAAAATAGCGCCTTTTGAATGGATAAGGGTTAATAATTGCAATAACAGCGCAGTGTCAATAGGCGCCTGTTTGCCGAATGCAATTTGCCAATGAGGATCAATAGAAACTTTGTACATGCTGCATTGTAACCGAAATCATAAGAAATTATGCAAAAAATAACCTATAGCAGATAAAAAAATGCAGTGTTATCATATTTCGGATCAAGAAATTTTTTTTTAGAATATGCGTTTTTTCGTATGTTGTAAGTTTGTTGTTTAAGTCCTAGGAGAGTAATAGTATGGCTGGTGGTTTAAAATTCCTGAATAAGGAATACACTATTGCAGGGGAAGGATTTAATCGCTGGTTGGTTCCAACATCAGCGTTGATGATTCACCTTTGCGTAGGTATGGGTTATGGTATGTCAGTTTTCTGGCTTCCAATGTCCCGTTTGATTGGTGTTCAGCAAGGGCTTGGTAAATCTTTAGATTGCCCTGCTGATATTAGTTTCTTTGGTCAGTTGTTCACTACTACATGTGACTGGAAAGTTGTGATGTGTAGTGTTATTTTCGGTATTCTGTTTTTCATGTTGGGTACCACAACTGCGATTTTAGGTAACTGGTTGGAACATGTTGGTCCTAGAAAATGCGGTTTAGCATCCTGTGTTTGCTTCTGCTTCTTCTTCTTCATGTTGTCCGTATCAACTTTCTTCCATCAATTGTGGCTTGCTTGGGTAGCTGCTGTTATTGGTGGTATCGGTTTGGGATTAGGTTATATTACACCTGTATCCACACTGATTAAGTGGTTCCCTGACCGTGTCGGTATGGCAACAGGTATGGCAGTTGGTGGTTTCGGTGGTGGTGCTATGGTTGGTGCTCCACTGGCACAAAAACTGATCGCTTTCTTTGCAACTCCTACTTCTGTTGGTTTATGGCAAACCTTCTTTGTTATGGCATGTATCTATACTGTCATGATGCTTTTGGGTTGTTTTACCATCAGAGTTGCTCCATCAGGATATAAACCAGCTGGTTGGGAACCAAAAAATACCGGTAACATGGTTGACGATGGTCACGGTGGTTTGATTGAAGCATCTGCATTTAACGTAACTACCAGTAAAGCTGTAAGAACACCTCAATTCTGGTTCTGCTGGTTCATGTTGTTCTTGAACATCGCAGCTGGTATTGGTGTTTTGGCAATGGCTTCTCCACTTCTTCAAGAGGTGTTCGCAGGTAATCTGATTGGTCTGCCAGGAGTTCCTTTTGACCAATTAAATGATGCACAAAGAGGTCAAGTTGCGATGATTGCAGCTGGTTTCACAGGCTTGCTTTCTTTGTTTAACATTGGTGGTCGTGTATTCTGGGCAAGTGCATCCGATAAATTGGGTCGTAAAACTGTTTACTTCATCTACTCTATTGTCGGTGCAATTCTGTACGCATCCATTCCAACTTTGGCGTCTTCCTTGAACTTGGTCTTGTTCTTGTGTGCAGTATGTTTGTGTATCTCCTTCTACGGTGGTGGCTTTGCGACAATTCCTGCATATTTGGCTGACCTTTTCGGTACCCAATTCGTTGGTGCGATTCACGGTCGTCTGTTAACTGCATGGTCTACAGCAGGTTTGTTGTCTCCACTGTTGATTAACATCATTCGTGACTTCCAATTGAATGCTGGTGTTGCAAGAGCACAAGCTTATTCCGTAACACTGTACATCATGGCTTGCTTCTTGGTTGCTGAAGCTGTGTTCGTTGTTTTGATTCGTCCAGTAAGTAGCAAACACTACATGACTGAAGAAGAACTCAAAGCTGTTAAAGCAGAGCTTGAGGGCAAAATCGAAGCCGCTCAGGAATCTGGCGTTATTCCACCAGCAAAACCAACTTCCATGGGAACCATGGTTATTTGTTGGGCAATTGTTGGTATCCCATTGCTGTGGGGTATTTACCAAGTTGCATTGCAGACAGCTAAGATGTTTGCATAGTAAGTTGGTAAGCTAAAATATAAAAACCCACATGAGCGAAAGCCATGTGGGTTTTTTCATTAAATTACATCGTAAGAATATTTACAGAGAATATTACTAACGAGGTAAAATACTTCTTTTAATTTTTTCTGATTCTATTCATGACAGTTAGAACTCGTTTTGCGCCAAGTCCGACTGGCTTCCTTCATTTGGGTGGTGCTCGTACAGCACTTTTTTCATGGGCATATGCTAGACATTTTGGCGGTCAATTTATTTTAAGAATTGAAGACACTGATGTGGAGCGCTCCACACCAGAAGCTGTTCAGGCCATATTGGATGGCATGAAATGGTTAGGTCTTGATCATGATGAAGGTCCTTTTTATCAAATGCAACATATGGATCGTTATCGCGAAGTCATTGAGCAAATGTTAAAGGATGGAACTGCTTATTACTGCTACTCTTCTCCAGAGGAGTTAGAAGCAATGCGTGAAAGACAGCGTGCGGCTGGTGAACATATTCGTTATGATGGAACATGGCGTCCTGAACCAGGAAAAGTATTACCGCCTATTCCAGAGGGGAGAAAACCGGTAGTTCGTTTTAAAAACCCATTGGATGGGGTTGTGACTTGGGATGATCAAGTTAAAGGAACGATTACTATTTCAAATCAGGAATTAGATGATTTGATTATTGCGCGGCAAGACGGTACGCCGACTTATAATTTTTGTGTTGTTGTTGATGACTGGGATATGCGAATTACGCATGTTATTCGCGGAGATGACCATGTTAATAACACGCCAAGGCAAATCAATATTTTAAAAGCATTAGGAGCTCCATTGCCCTTATATGCACATTTACCAATGATTTTGGGAGATGATGGGGAGAAATTATCTAAACGTCATGGTGCTGTATCAGTGATGGAATATCCAGAAGCAGGATATTTATCTGATGCAATGATCAATTATTTGGCGCGCCTTGGATGGAGTCACGGAGATGACGAAATCTTTTCGAGAGAACAATTTTGTCAATGGTTTGATTTTGACCATATGTCTCGTTCAGCTTCCCAATTTGATCACGAAAAACTGAAATGGTTAAATAATCATTATATTCGTCAAAGTGATAATGCAGATTTGGCGAAGTTGGTTTCTCCTCGATTAGAGAAATTAGGTGCAAATTTAAACGATGCACCTGATTTAGTGGATGTCGTTGGACTTTTAAAAGAGCGTGTACAGACGCTTAATGAGCTTGCAGATGCTGCAATGCTTTTTTATCGTAATGAAGAACCTGCAAAAGCTTTATTGGAGCAACATTTGACTGTGGAATCTATTCAAGCGTTAAAAGATTTTGAAGAAAAATGTAAGACGGTTGAGTGGAAAAAAGAATCTATTTCAGCAATGACAAAGGATGTTCTAAAACAGCATAAGCTGAAGATGCCACAGTTAGCTATGCCTTTGAGACTGATTCTAACAGGACAATTACACACACCTTCGATAGATGCTGTGATCACATTGTTTGGTAGAGATAAAGTTTTATCACGTCTAAAAGGGTATACAGCAATTTCAGAATAAATTGGAATAAAGCTAACAAGTAATTATAAATTTTTGTTATAATCGCTTTCAATTTTTGGGGGTATAGCTCAGCTGGGAGAGCACTTGCATGGCATGCAAGGGGTCAGCGGTTCGATCCCGCTTACCTCCACCAATTTAGGAAAACACTTATTTTTGACTTTTTGATTACTGTATAAATTATCATTCCCTGTAATTTTTCTTCTTA
>JAZUNA010000031.1:0-2245 GCA_045603905.1 Oxalobacter sp.
GGGAACCTGAAAAATAAATACAGCCATAGCAACTAAAATGAGATAACTGAACATAGAGATGGCTACATAAGGAAGTGGTGTTCCCCACAAAAATTCCAGTTTGGTTGTGGGCGTAACATAAAAATTGATAATGGATCCTAATTCTTTTTCACGAACAACGCCAAGGGCAACTAACACAGAAGGAATCAGGACCAATAAAAGGGGAATAACTCCTGGGGCCATGGCATAGATACTTTTGAAGTCTTGATTGTATCGATAACGAAGATCAAGTTGAGCTGGCATGGAAGAAGGAGATTTACCAGTTGTTTCTTGAGCTAATTGTGCTAAATATTCTTGATGTAATCCAATCACATATCCTCGAACCGTTTCGCCTCTATAAGGCATGGATCCGTCAATCCAAGCAGCAATTTCAGGAGAACGATTTTGAATCAATGCTTTGCCAAAACCGGATGGAATCTCAATAGCAACGGTAATTTCTCCGGTTTTCATTCTATGCTCTAATTCTTCTGAACTGGTTATAGGTGCTTCTTGGATGAAATAGCGTGACCCAGAAATATTATCAATATAATCTCTAGATTGAGGCGTGTTATCTTGATCAAAAACGGCAAATTTGAGATCTTCCACATCCATTGAAATACCGCTCCCCAAAACGAACATCAAAAGAGCAGAACCTAACAAAGCAAAAATCAGACGAATTGGATCGCGTTTTAACTCCAGGCTTTCTCTGAAGGCATATCCCAACATACGTTGTATGCTGAAAAATGTATTTTTTGAGTGGCTGTTTTGGGTTTCAAGAGAAATTTCTGCATCCTTAAATGATGTGGATTCATCTTTTCCTGCGGCATCTTCAAGATAAGCAATAAAAGTATCTTCCAGTGTTTTTGCCTGTCTTTTTTCTTGAAGTTCTTTGGGTGTTCCACTATCAAGAACTACACCTGCATGCATAAGCGAAATACGATCACAACGTTCGGCTTCATTCATGAAATGGGTGGAAATAAAGATCGTTACGCCTTGTTCTCGGGACATTTGAATCAGATAACGCCAAAATTCATCTCGTGCAACAGGATCAACACCTGAAGTTGGTTCATCTAAAATCAATAGTTTAGGCTCATGTACGACAGAAACAGCTAGAGAAAGACGTTGCCTGATACCTAAAGGAAGTTTTTCTGCAGGAGAATCGAGATAGGGGGTTAAACCAAAACGTTCAGTCAGTTCATTGATACGTGATGTTTTCTTTTCTGAAGAAAGATGAAAAAGTTCAGCATGCAAATCTAGATTTTGCATAACAGTTAATTCACCATATAAAGAAAAGGATTGAGACATGTAACCAACATCTCTTCGGCTTTCCAGATTTTTTGCATCAACAATATTTCCAAAGATTTTAGAATAGCCTTCTGTTGGAGAAAGAAGCCCTGTTAGCATTTTCATGGTCGTGGTTTTCCCACAACCATTTGACCCTAAAAAACCGAATATTTCACCTTTTGTAATCTTGAAACTGACATGATTGACAGCAGTAAAGTCGCCAAAGCGTTGGGTTAGTCCATCCGCTTCAATGGCCCATTCATCTTCATTCTTTTCTAAAGGAGGAATTTCTAGCTCATGGTAATCTTGCGTTTGGGAATCAGGGAGGAATCGAATGAAAGCTTTTTCTAAGGTATTTGTTTGGGTCTTTTCCATCATTTCATGAGCTGTACCTGTTGCAATCACTTTTCCTGCATGCATGGCAACTAGCCAGTCAAATTGCTCAGCTTCTTCCATATAAGCTGTTGCAACCAAAACACTCATTTGTTTTCGTTTTTGACGAATAGAATTGATTAATTCCCAAAATTGTCTGCGTGAAAGAGGATCAACCCCTGTTGTTGGCTCATCTAAAATTAAAAGATCAGGATCGTGCACTAATGAACAACATAACCCTAATTTTTGTTTCATCCCTCCCGATAATTTTCCTGCAGGGCGATCTTTAAAAGGGGCTAAACCTGTTGCTTGTGTTAATTCATTAATGCGATAAACTCGTTCTTCTTTTTGAAGTCCAAAAAGTCGTGCAAAAAAATCAATGTTTTCTGAAACCGAGTGTGTTGGATACAGATTTTTACCCAAGCCTTGAGGCATGTAGGCAATTTGAGGAAGCAAAAGGTTTCTATCATGCTGATTTTGCATGTTTGTTCCTAAAACCTCTACATAACCATCTTGGATTTTTCGTGCACCTGAAATTAAAGCAAGAAGGGATGACTTTCCTACACCATCA
>JAZUNA010000032.1:0-52772 GCA_045603905.1 Oxalobacter sp.
GTTATGCCTGATGACCATAGCAGGTTGGTCCCACTCCTTCCCATCCCGAACAGGACAGTGAAACGATTCTGCGCCGATGATAGTGCTGTTACCAGTGTGAAAGTAGGTTATTGTCAGGCTCTTATTCCATAAAAAACCCCAAGTCCTCTTGGGGTTTTTTTTATTCTCAAATTCCCTAATTCCTTAAATCTAAAATAAAAAGAGCTACGTATGAGAGTAGCCCTTTTTTAGTTTTATTTAGTTTATAACTGGTATTAGAAACGGTGTGTCATACCAATTTGAACGCCTGTTATGCTATCACGTGCAATACCGGTGTAGTAAAAGCCGGCTTCTTTTGTATCATAGTCGGTATAAGATACTTGTCCATATAGAGAAGTGCGTTTAGATAAATTGTATGTATATCCTACCGCATATTTCATGATATCACTGTCTTTAAATGAGCCGCTTTCTACAATGCCAGTATCGCGTGCATTATTACCATAACCTCCAGCTCGCTCTCCATTTAGAAATCTAACATCATCAATAGATCCTCGCTGTATAGATGCATCAAATTGACCCGGTCCAATGTCCCACTCTAACCCAAGAAGCCATAGATCCTGTTCACTTTTTAGACTACATTTTGTATATTGTGATCCATAGTCATTGATGGGTATAAAACTTTTATCAGTATAGACTGAATAATCTCCCTGTCTAAATCCATTATCAGAGGTCTTTTCATATAACAGGGAAATGCGTACTGAATTCCATTTGTAAGCAACACCGATATTCCAAACATCTGAATCTGCAGAATCAGCTACGCGACTCCAGTTTGCTGTTGCAGTAAACGGACCATTATCATAGGATAGATTGATAGCGTATCCATCGTTATCATAATTTTTCCAAATATAACCTTCCTGTCCTGCAGTGTTTGAGCCAGCTGCATTGATAGCAGTTTCTGCTCTGAGCTTTTGATATGTACTACCTTTTTGTGTGTTTTGTCCAAGTGAGTAGCTTAATCCAAAAGAAAAACCTGCCCATTTAGGACTATCATAGCGTGCAGTATTATCAATACGTTCGGAGCGTTGACTACTTAGTATCATGCTCCCAACACCGTATTGGTAAAATGGGTCAAATTTTCTGATGGTCTCAGTTGAGAGCTCGTTAACGCGACCAAAGCGGATAGTTCCCCATTCTTGACTGGATAGACCCACGTTGGCAGCACCTTCCCAGTCTCTAGCGTTACTACCTTTTCCTGTGTTATTTGTACCATCGTGAACATTAAAGCGTTTTTCAAGTTGAAAAATAGCTTTTAATCCATTGCCAAGATCTTCAGTACCACGAAAACCGATACGGCTATTGATGTTTTCACCCATTGTGAGATCTTGCCCGGTTTGCTTGATATAACCCGTATCGACTATTCCGTAAATATTCACTGTAGGGGCAGCATGGGTAATACTCGATGCAACGCCTAAGACAGCTAAGGCAATTAACGTTTTTGTCATTTTTTCCTCTTATAAAGTGGATATGGAGAACTAAGAAATTTGTTAAAGCTTAGCACGCAAACTGAAATAAAAAAACCGAGAGTAAGTTAATACTCTCGGTTCTGTATCTGATGGCGCGGCTGGCAGGAATCGAACCCACGACCCCTTGGTTCGTAGCCAAGTACTCTATCCAGCTGAGCTACAGCCGCCCGAAGAAAAAATTATAACACAGAAATTGTATTTATATGCAACTAGAAATATAAGTTTTAATACTAAATGATAAAAAATTTATTAATTAATATTCCTTTTAGTTGAGATCTTTCTTGTTGTTACTTTATACAAAATATTAGGACTAAATTATCTGTATTTTTATAAATTTATGTAATAAATCATAATTTGGTCCTTAAAAGTTAGTAATCGCGCTTGCTTACGAGTAAAATCAAGAATCTTTCTATTTGTTTATTAGGTGTTCGCTTGAAACGAAATTTATTTGTTTTATTGATGTTTTTGTTGTCAGCTTGTACAACAGTACGAACTGATGTAAAACCAGTTACACAACAAAATGCTGAATCTCAAGTTACAGAACAAAATGCAACTTCCAATGAAGAGGTTGCTGTTACCGATGAACAAACAGAAGACAACATCCCCTCAGTTTATTTAAGTAGTGATTTGTTATATGAGATATTAGCTGCTGATTTGGCGAGCAAACAAGGCGAATATAAAACAGCATATAAAGGGATGATGGATCTTGCAGAAAAAACACGTGATCCTCGATTAGCAAAGCGAGCAGGAGAAATTGCCGCAAAGGAAAAGAATTCATACGATGCTTTAAAAGCAGTCCGTTTTTGGTATGAATTAGCGCCTAATTCAAATGAAGCTAAAAAATATTTAATGGGCTTTCTTGTTTTAGAGGGGCGTTGGGATGAGTTGGAATCTCTTTTATCAACAACCTTAGCAAGAGCTACTCCAGTTGATCGAAATGCACTGATGTATCAGTATCAGCAATTTCTGGCGAATGGTGATGATCCAAAGCAAGCTTTTAAAATGATGGAGAGAATTGCTTTGCCATATATGAATGTTTCTGAAACACATGTGGCATTGTCTCAGATGGCTTTTTCGATAAAAGATACAGAGCGTGCTGAAAAGGAAGCTGCAGAGGCATTAAGAATGAAACCGGATTCTGAGCTTGCTGTGTTAACGCTTGCACAAGCACAAAAGGATCCTAATCGAGCTATTCCGACTTTAACTGAATTTATAAAGCAATATCCAAATTACAGAGAGGTGCGTATTTCTCTAGGGAGATTATTAATTGGTCAAAATAAATATCAAGAAGCGAGAGAACATTTTGAATATGCATTGGCAACGCAACCTGATGATATGATGACTTTATATTCTTTAGGGTTACTAGCTGTTCAGCAAGAGGATTACAAAAAAGCAGAAAAATATCTTAAGCGATATTTGGATCTCGCAAAAAAAACAGAAAAGGATGATGCAGAATCTTATCAAGCGATATTTCTTTTAGCTCAATTAGCAGAAGAGCAAAAGAAATACAAAGTTGCTCAAAAGTGGTTGGATCAAATTTCTGAAGACGATGATAGGGAAGCCTGGTTATTAGCACAAATTAGGAAAAACCAGATTTTAGTCAAACGTGGATATATCAAAAAAGCGAGAAAAAATTTAGAAACCTTACGATCAGAATATCCAATTGAAGAAGAAAAGATCATTTTATCGGAAGCTCAAATTCTGAGATCGATTAACAGGGATCGTGATGTTTATAACTTGCTAAAAACAGCAACAAAAAGACTGAATTCGAGTATCAATTTGCTATATGACTTTTCATTAGCGGCAGAAAAAATGAATCGCTACGATGAAATGGAGACAGCATTACGGAGAATTTTGGAAATAGATCCTAATAGCCAGCTAGCAAATAATGCACTTGGTTATTCATTTGCAGATCGTAATATTCATTTGGATGAGGCATATGTATTAATATCCAAGGCAATGGAAATAGCGCCAGAGGATCCATATATTATTGATAGTATGGGTTGGGTACTTTTTAGACAGGGGAAATTTAAAGAAGCTGAATTAATGCTAAGACGGGCTTATGAACTGTTACCGGAGGCTGAAGTTATGACTCATTTAGGAGAGGTTCTTTGGTTTTCCGGACAGTACGATGAAGCAAAAATGTTTTTTCAGAAAGCAAAAAAAACAGATCCCAAAAATGAAACTTTTATTGAAACTGTAAAACGTCTTAATATTCGTTTGCCGTAATTTGAGGAAAAAATGACGACAATATCGATGATTGCTGCTATGGCAGAAAATAGAGTTATCGGGAAAGATGGACAGATGCCATGGCATATTCCTGGAGAACTTAAGATATTTCGCGACCATACAATGGGAAAGATCCTTATTTTAGGAAGAAAAACACATGAATCTATTGGTCGAGTTTTGCCAGGAAGAACAACGATTATCGTTACTCAGCAAAAAGATTATAAAGTTGAAGGTGCTTATATCGCCCATAGTTTGGAAGAAGCATTAAATCTTGCAGAAAATCTAGGTCAAGAGATCATGATTGGTGGGGGAGGTGAAATATTTTCTCAAGCATTGGATAAGGCCGATAGAATGTATTTATCTATTATTCATGCCCATTTTGAAGGGGAAACGTATTTTCCTGAATGGTCTCCAGAAAATTTTCAGGAAGTTTCCAGAAAAGAAATAGAAGCTTCTATTCCTTATTCATTTGTCGTTTATGAACGTATCAAATAAGTCTGTTGCAAGAGATTAATCAATTGGTTCTTTTCGATTTTCTTCTCTTTTGACTTTTAGATTATTTTTTACGCCTTTTACTCCAGATACATTTTTAATAATTTCGGTAGTTTCTTTTATTTGATCGGGGTGCTGTGCGAAACCTCTTATTTTGACAATACCATTTATTGTTTCAATATAGATTTCTTCGTTATGGAAAGCTGCCTGCTGAAAGATAGCGGCTTTAACATTAGTTGTAATGGTTGCGTCTTCGACATAAGAGGTTGTCGTATCATGTTTCTGTCCGATTGAACAAGAACATAAGAGTATCGATAAGCAGATAAAAATATATTTCAAAGCATGCATGTCTAGCTCGTAAAAAGTTTATTGTTTAAGCTTTTCTACAATCCCGCATTTTTCATTCTATCAATTTTTAGATAGACAATAAAAAGACTATTCATTTTATTTATGTTGATTTGGCATGATTTTGTTTATGCATAACTTTCATTTTCGTAGAAAGTGATTTGCATTACATTATGATATGCTATGTGTTGGAATATTGGATACTTTAGATTTTTAAGGATTATATATTTTTGTTCAATTGAAAATGACCATTGGTTAAGTAAACATTTTGCTGAACGAGATAATGTAAAGCCGAAGAATATTAAAATCAGGATAAGAAATGACTCAGACAAATTATCAAGGAATAGCTATTACGATTTCATCGATTATTGCAAAAAAAGCAAAATCAAGTTTTTCCGATGCTTTATGGACTCAGAATATTCCTAATTATTTGTTGTTTCGAGATGATGACAAAGTAACCGTTTATTTCAATCAATTGGAAGATATTCATAAAGAATGGTTATACGACAACCTGACCGATGCAGGGTATTTTAGTGAGGCAGGAACGATTGCTGGTTTAAAACAAGCTGAAAACGATCCAAATAATATAGAAATCTCCGATATCGATATGCTAACGCAGGCTCTTAAGAGGTATTTGCGTCCTGGTGCTATTGATGGGTGGGTATATATTACGGACAATCAGGGCGAACAGATGCCATGGTTAGTCAATGATATTTATTTTCAAGAGCATGAAAACAGCGTTGTGCCACCGAGTGTGGCTATGCAAGTTATTGCAAATACTCCTATGATGAGATATGAAGACCTGAGTAAGGAAAGACCTACCAGTCGATATATTTATTTCACAAGAGGAGATTTGGGATATGGGCGGGTTGCCGATATTTTAGCCTCTAAAGGTATTGTAAAAGAAACGCCGTTTTTAAAAGAAAATTACACAAGGACTATCCAAAAGTTCTCTGATTACGTTGCAAAGATGAATGAGCAATTCATCGCAGAAGGAAGAGGGATGGAGGTCAGTCTTGAACAAGGACGTCATCATGCTGAACAAGTTTTACTTGATGAGCCTGTCAAGGTTATAAATGATGAGGGGGCTGTATCCAGAAAATTCTTTACGCAGTTGGATTCTCCTCTTTGGTCAAATTTAGGCAGATCTTATGTTGAGATCCCGATTCATCCTAAAATTTTCTGTTTTAACTTAAAAACGCATACTAATATGTGGATTCATGTTGATAGGTTAACGCAGTATCAATATAATCCTGCCCTTCGTGAAAAATTGATTCTTCCTGAGGAACACCGTGATTTAATAGATATTCTGACGCAAGATATGGATATCTTGATGGAGGATATTATTGAGGGAAAATCTGGTGGCACGACAATATTGTGTAAAGGAGCGCCAGGTTTAGGTAAAACATTAACGGCAGAAGTTTATTCAGAAGTTGTAGGACGACCTTTATATCGTGTTCATTCAGGTCAGTTAGGTATTCATTCTGATGCGGTAGAAGCGAATCTCGAAAAAATACTAAAACGTGCACAGCGTTGGGGTTCTGTGATGTTAATTGATGAGGCGGATGTTTATATTCGTCAGCGTGGTAACGATATGGATCACAATGCTGTTGTAGCCTCTTTTTTGAGGACATTGGAGTATTTTCATGGATTACTCTTTTTAACGACAAACAGAGTAGATGATGTGGATGATGCTATTACATCCCGCTGTATTGCAACGATTGTTTATGAACCTCCTAAACCGGAAGAAGCAAGGCAGATTTGGAGGGTGTTAGCTGACCAGTTTGAATTTGAATTAAGTAACGAATTGATAGATGAGCTTGTTAATACCTTTAAGGGTATTTCCGGTAGGGATATCAAAGAATTATTGAAATTAACTTCAAAGTGGTGTCGCAGAAAAGGAGCAGCACCTTCTGTGAAGATGTTCCAGATGTGTTCTCAATTTAGAGGAATGTAGTTTTTGTTATCAAAAAAAATGGGGCTTTTTAATAGCCCCATTTTTTATTTATTACGGATAGATTAATTTTCTCGTTCAAACAGATAAGTGGCTAACAAGGGAACTGGACGTCCTGTTGCCCCTTTTGCTGCACCGCTTTTCCAAGCTGTACCAGCAATATCCAAGTGAGCCCATGTGTACTTACGAGTAAATCGTTCTAGGAAGCAAGCTGCCGTTACGCTACCAGCTGGCTGACCTCCAATATTTGCCATGTCGGCAAAATTGGATTTGAGTTGCTCTTGGTATACATCCTGAATTGGCATACGCCATGCGGTATCTCCACAATTTTTTCCTGCGGAAAGTAAGTCTTCTGCAAGTTTATTGTGCTCGTCATCATCACGCGTAAATAGACCAGAATTGTGATGTCCTAAAGCAACAATACAAGCACCAGTTAATGTAGCGATATCAATAACAACATCTGGATTGAATCTTTCGGTATAAGTCAGGGCATCACATAAAATAAGACGCCCTTCCGCATCTGTATTTAAAATTTCAATAGTTTGACCAGACATGGAAGTTACGATGTCGCCTGGTTTATTTGCATGTCCAGAAGGCATGTTTTCGCAAGAAGGTATGACGCCAATAATATTTTGTTTTAGGTTCATTTCTCCGATAGCTACAAATGTACCTAGAACAGCTGCTGCACCACACATGTCGTATTTCATTTCATCCATACCTGCACCAGGTTTTAAAGAAATACCACCGGAGTCAAATGTTAATCCTTTTCCAACAAGTACGACAGGAGCTTCATTTTCTTTACCACCGTTATGCTTTATAACAATAAATTTAGGTGGTTCATCACTACCACGTGCAACCGAAAGGAAACTATTCATTTTTAAGGATTGCACTTGTTTTCTGTCCAGAACTTGTATGTCAAATTGATAAGTTTGTGCTAGTTTTTTTGCCTGTTCACTGAGATAGGTTGGTGTACAAACATTAGCAGGAAGATTGCCCAAGGTTTTAGTTAATTCAACACCTTTTGATATAGCGCATGCTTTTTTGATTGCAAGATTTCCTGCTGTAGAATATGTTCTTGAAAGATAAAAAGCGATATTGTTGATGTTTAATGAAGTAGGTTCTTTCTGGCTTTTCATGGAATCACTGCGATAAAGACTTTCTTGGATTGCAGTGACAAAGGATGTTATAGCCCACTGAACTGAACGATTTTTAATATTATCAAGTGGGAGAGCTAAAAGAACATTTTTTGCTCCTAAAGAAGAAAATGCCTGAGAAAGTGTTTTTACTACCACAGCGAAGTCTTTTTCGGCGATAATCTTATCCTTGCCTAAACCGACAAGAAGAATGCGGGGAGCTTGAATGTCTTTAATATTATGGAGAAGTAATGAACTACCTGTTTTTCCAGATAGATCACCTAATTCGAGCGTCGCTGTAATAGCATTTCCCACATCTAGTTCTTGGGCTTGTTCAGAAAGGGTTTTGTTTTCATATACACCGACTACAATACAGTCAGTTTGTATCGATGCGAGTGAATTTTTTTTGTTAACGGTTTTTATGCTAAAGTCCATTTGTTTTCCTCCTGTCTTTTGCCATTATAACGTCTCATGATTTTTCAGCGTGCACTCAGACGAGAATTGATGAGTATTGCTGGTGCAGTATTCATGACGCTCTTTACAATCACTATTACGATGATGCTTATCCGAATTCTTGGGCAAGCAGCTAAGGGTAGTGTTGCATCTGAAGATGTTATTGCCTTAATTGGATTTTCAGCCCTTTCTTATTCCCCCATTATTCTTGTATTAACAGGTTTTGTTGCAGTTCTATTAGTTATTACTCGAAGTTACCAAGATTCAGAAATGGTGGTTTGGTTTGCCTCTGGTTTAAGCTTAACACGATGGCTACGACCTATTTTTGAATTTGCTGTTCCTTTGGTTTTATTAGTCATCATTTTTAGCTTTTTTATTACGCCTTGGTCATATTATCAGAATGCTGTTTATCGAGCACGATTCAATCAGCGAGAAGATCTTGCTAGAGTGTCTCCAGGTAAGTTTCAAAAATCAGCTAAACAAGATCGTGTTTTTTATGTCGAAAAAATGGCAGAAGACATGAGTTATGTTGAAAATATTTTTATCCATAATAAAAAAGATGGGAATGAAAGCATTGTTGTGTCTAAAGAAGGAACTGTTCGTGTTAATGAAAAAGGAGAACGTTATCTTGTTTTAGATGATGGCTTGCGTTATGAAAAATTATCAAACCCTCCTGCGTTTCGATTACTAGAATTTGAAAGATATACTTCTTTAATGGATAACTCACAGGAAACAGATTTTGTAACGGATTCCATTCGTGCGTTACCAACAAGTGACATCATTAAGAAATTTTCAACTGTTCCTCGTGCAAGAGGGGAGCTGTTGTGGAGAATTGCCCAGCCCATTATGGCTTTTTTATTGATGTTTTTGGCAGTTCCATTAGGTTTTGTTAATCCCAGAGCAGGGCGTTCTTTCAATTTGATTGTGGCTTTATTACTGTATGTGGCTTACAACAACTTTACGAGTGTTTTTCAGTCATCGGTTTCAAGAGGTCGAATAAGCTTTTTGTTAGGTTGGTGGCCTCTACATCTTCTTGTCGCTTTAATTATTGTTGGTATGTATGCTTGGCGACTAGGCGCAAATAGTCCTTATCATCCTGTTATTCTTTTGAATAATTGGCGAAAAAAACAACGTGAAAAGGAGCGTAAATGAAAATACTTCAACGCTATTTCACTAGCCAAATCGTACAGGCGGTACTTTTTGTTTTACTGGCTTTTTTAGCTCTTTTCGTTTTTTTCGATTTGATTGCTGAAATTCATTCCGTTGGAAGAGGCGCTTATCGTTTAAAACATGCTTTTTATTATATCTTGCTCAATTTGCCAGGTTATATCTATGAATTAATACCGGTTTCTGTTTTGATTGGAACAATTTATGTTCTGGCACGTTTTGCTGCCAATTCAGAATTTACCATTATGCGCGCATCTTCCATGTCGACTTTTCAGGCAGGGTTGATCCTTATTAAGATCGGCATTGTTTTTATGCTGGTGACTTTTGCAATTGGTGAGTTTGTGACACCCTATTTTTCAGTAAAAGCTACTGAATTTAGAGATAGCAAGTTGTTAAGAGATAGTAAAACGGGTGTTTGGAGTAAAGATACCTTATATAAAAATGGACTAGAAGGAGAGGTTGTTGGAAGTCGGTTTATCAGTATTGGTGGTATAAGAACTGATAGAACAATTCATGATGTTCATCTATATGAGTTTAATTTGGATCAACAGTTACAACGAGTTATCACAGCCAAGGAAGGACGTTATCTCGATAATCATCAGTGGGAGTTGACCGATGTGACTGAAGAGACGATAACTGCAGCAAGTAAGGTTGGTCAGGCTCGTTTCCCAGATTCGGCTCCAGGTTTTACATCTAAAAAGATGGATTCAATGACCTTCTTATCAGAGTTAACACCTAGCATTCTTTCTGTCTTAGCGGTAGATGCTACAAAAATGTCAGCTTACGGTTTAGCTGTATATAACCGACATATGGAAGCGAATAAGCAAGATACTGCTGCGTATAAAATTGCTTTTTGGAAAAAAATAGTTTATCCGTTTTCTATTTTTGTCATGATGGCGTTAGCATTGCCTTTTGCATACCTTCATTTTCGATCAGGTGGGGTCAGTATCAAAATTTTTACTGGAATTATGATAGGTGTGCTTTTTATGCTGTTAAATAGCTTGTTTTCTCATATTGGACTTTTAAATACTTGGCCGCCTTTTTTAACGGCTATTTTGCCAAGTGTTCTATTCTTTTTATGTGCTTGTGGAGCACTTTGGTGGGTTGAACGACATTAGTTATGTGATGATCCAAGCAACTTTCTTGATTCGAGTATAATAGCGTCTTTTTTTATTACTGAGAATCTTACGATTTGATTTATTGCATGGGCGGAGATATCGATGAACTTACATCAGTTACGTTTTGTTCATGAAGCGGTTCAACATAATTTTAATTTGACAGAGACAGCAAAAGCACTTTATACATCGCAACCAGGTGTATCCAAAGCTATTATTGAATTTGAAGACGAACTGGGTGTCGAGATTTTTCATCGTCATGGAAAACGGATTAGAGGATTAACTGAAGCAGGTCAAGCGATTTTAAAATCGATAGATGTGATCATGCAGGAAATGGATGGTATCAAGCAGGTAGCAAAAGAGTTTACAACTCAGGATGCAGGTAATTTGGTTATAGCGACATCTTATTCCGAAGCCCATTATTTTTTGCCAAAAACGGTTTCTCAGTTCATTACGAAGTTTCCTAAAGTGCAATTATCAACGCGTCAAGGAACAACTGAACAATTAGTCGAGTATATCCAAAATGGGATAGCCGATATTGCTTTAATCATGGAGTATGAAGAAGATATTGACGGCATTGTAGAGATCCCTTTAAATCAATGGGAATATTATTTGGTGATGCCGAAAGATCATCCTTTAGCAAAAACCAGATTGATCACGATAGATGAAATTGTTCGTTATCCACTTGTGACTTATGAACAAATGTTTCCTGGTCGACGAAGAGTAGATCGTGTTTTAAGACAGCGTGGGTTAAAACCGGAAATTAGAGGAACAGCACGATCAGCTGATGCGATAAAAGCTTACGTCGAATTAGGTGTTGGCGTAGGGCTTATTGTCAATTTGGCTTTCGATGAAGAACGCGATAAAAATTTACATGCTATACCTGTTGGACATATTTTTGGAGCAGGTAATTCTCATCTTTTAATTCGTAAAAATACTTATTTGCGTAGTTATGTTTATGCGTTTATCGAATTATTATCACCAACACTGAATCGTAAAACGATTGAAACATTTCTATCAGAAAAAGATACGTCACATAAAGAATAAATTTATTGATTGAATGGATTTATTTGCCGTTTTCGGATTAAATGTATTAGAAGATGCCTTTAACGTTGCATGGAATCCCATATCTTTTGTAATCGTTTGACAGAAACTGGCATAGGGGTTTTCAATTCTTGCGCGTAAAGTGAAACACGGAGTTCTTCCAATAGCCATTTGAAGTTTTGCATGTCCATGTTGATAGGTATACCTGAGTTTCTTTGATCTTGTAGCGTATATTTCCATGGTAAAGCAACACTTTGCCAACTCCACATGAGCTTTTCATCTCTTTTAGGATCCTTTTGTAATTTATCAATACGAATGTTGCATGCCTTAAGATATCGAGAGAAATGGGCAAGACGAGCTAAGTCATTTTCTATTAGAAAGTTTTTATGAAGAAGCGAGTCTAATTGTTCTTGAATATCGGCTACTGCATTTTTGTGCATCTTTATATTTTGCAATTTTCGAGAAACTTGCGTATGTTCTGTCAAAATTTGCGAGACAAGACGAGTAACTTCGTTGACCAAAAGTCCTATTCTTGCTTTTCCTTCTTTGAGTCGAGTTGCAAATTCTTTTTCATTTTTAGGTAAAGGCTCTTGCATGAACGCAGCATCCAGTGCTGCTTGGATAATGTGATCTTTTAAGTCATCTTTTGTTCCAAAAGAAAAATATTGCAATCCCATGTTTTGCAAGTTGTTGATGTTTTTCGATATAAACTTTAATTGCTCTTTGATTTGTAGCGAAAAGAGACAACGTAAACCTTGACGATGTTCTTTTATACCTATAACAGGATCATCAAATACTTCTATTTCACAATAAGTTTTTTTATCAACTAGGGCAGGATAGCCCATTAAAGATTGTTTTCCTCGGGTAATTTCTAAAGTATTCGGCAGTTCTCCAAAATTCCAAGAGGTAATTTTGTGATTGTTTTCTTGTGAATTTTGAGTTGAAAATGATTGTTTTTCGTGGATTTGTTTTTTTAGAGTCTTTTTAGCTGATTGAATTGCATTTGATGCATTTGTTTCTACAAGTTGCTGGAACTGTTTTCTAGCTTGATTTCCGAATTCTGTTTGTAAAACTGAAAGATTACGAGCCATTTGCAACATGCGACCATTTTCGTCAATAACTCGAAAATTCATGAACAAATGTTGCGGTAGTACTTCTGGTCGAAAATCTTCTGTTTTAGGTGAAATACCAGTTTGTTCCTTGATGTCAGAAATTAAAGCATCAAGTAATGGCCCTTTGCCAAAACGATTAGTTTCATGGATTCGTTCACAAAATGCGGATGCATATTCAGGTAAGGGGACACAATTACGACGCAATTTTTGTGGTAGAGATTTTAGGAGTAAATGTGTTTTTTCTTTCAACATACCAGGAACAAGCCATTCAAAACGTTCTGGTAAAACTTGGTTAAGTGCATATAACGGTATACTTATCGTTACGCCATCACGAACATTTCCTGGTTCAAAATGATAAGTTAGTCCTAACTCCATTCCACCTATTTGAATTTTCTTAGGAAAAAAGTCAGTTGTAATCCCAGCCGCTTCATGACGCATTAGATCATTTTTTTCAAGGTAAAGCAGTTTTGGGTTATTCTCTGTTGCATTTTTATGCCATTTCTCAAAATGGATGCCGTTATAGATATTTTTAGGTAAAAGACGATCATAAAAAGCAACAATTAGCTCTTTATCAACTAGTACGTCAATACGACGAGACTTGTGCTCTAGTAATTCAATTTCCTGAATGAGTTTTTGGTTGTGAGAAAAAAATGGTGCTCGTGTTTCAAAATTTCCTTCAACCAAAGCTTCTCGAATAAAAATTTCACGTGATTCTGCAGGGTTAATTGGACCATAATGGACTCGTCTTTGGTTATAGACCACTAATCCGTATAGCGTTGCTCTTTCATATGCGCTAACTTGGGATGCTCGCTTTTCCCAATGCGGGGAACTCCAGGATTTTTTTAATAAATGACGACCAACTCGTTCTAGCCATTCGGGTTGAATTTGAGCAAGGCAACGGGCATACAAACGATTAGTATCGATTAGCTCTGCTGCCATAACCCATCTTCCTGCTTTTTTTCCTAAAGTCGATCCTGGCCAAAGATGGAAACGAATACTACGGGTACCCAGATAATGCGTATTTTCATCCGATTTATAACCAATATTGCCTAATAGTCCAGTTAAAAGAGCCAAATGAATTTGCTCGTAAGTAGCATCAGTTTCATTTAATCGCCATTTTTGTTCATGTGTTAAAACGATCAATTGTGAGTGAACATCTCTCCATTCACGCAGTCGTCTTTGTGATAAAAAGTTGGTGCGACAAGTCTCTTGTAACTGTCGATTAGACTTTTTGTTTTCAACAGCGTTATTAAACCATTCCCAAATTTTGAGATAACTTAGAAATTCTGAACGAGATTCTGTAAATTTTTGATGAGCTTTATCAGCGGCTTCTTGCAAATCAAGCGGTCTTTCTCGAGGGTCTTGAATGGAAAGAGCTGAAGCAATAATAAGAATTTCTTTAAGACTTTGCAGGTCTTTTGCAGCAAGAATCATGCGCCCGATGCGTGGGTCAAGAGGTAGATGAGACAGTTGTTGTCCTATTGGTGTCATTTGATTTAATGAATCTAAAGCGCCTAATTCTTGTAAAAGTTGATAACCATCTGCAATCGCTCGCTTTAAAGGGGCTTCGAGAAATGGAAAGGTTTCTACATCGCCTAATTTAAGTGCTTTCATGCGCAGAATGACGGAAGCGAGAGAAGATCGTAATATTTCTGGCGTTGTATATTCTGGACGTAATTCGAAATCAGATTCTTCATATAGTCGAATGCAAATACCTGAAGCAATACGACCACATCTTCCTGCTCGTTGATTAGCAGCCGCTTTTGAAATGGGTTCAATATGTAACTGTTCGACTTTGTTACGATAACTATACCTTTTTACACGAGCAAGACCCGTATCAATAACGAAGCGGATTCCCGGTACGGTAAGAGAAGTTTCTGCGACATTGGTTGCTAAGACAATCCGACGGGCATTTGTCGGTTTAAAAATTTTTTCTTGTTCTTGAGCAGAAAGACGAGCAAAAAGCGGAAGTATTTCAACATGAGGTGGATGCCGTCGACGCAATATATTTGCAGTATCGCGGATTTCACGTTCTCCTGGCAAGAAGATTAGGATATTTCCAGAACCAATATGACATACTTCATCGACAGCTTCTGCAATAGCTTCAATTAAATTATGTTCTTTTTGAGCCTCAATTGCTTTACTATTTTTATGACTTTCCTCGGATAAATCAAAATTAGGGTCATAAACAGGGCGGTATCGAATTTCTACAGGATAAAGTCGACCAGATACTTCAATAATAGGAACAGGAACGTTTTCTGAACCAAAATGCTCAGCAAAACGTTGAGCATCAATTGTTGCAGAAGTAATAATTAATTTAAGGTCAGGTCGTTTAGGTAATAGTTGTTTTAAGTAACCTAATAAGAAATCAATATTGAGACTACGTTCGTGTGCCTCGTCGATAATAAGTGTGTCATATTTTTTTAGTAAGCGATCACTTTGCGTCTCAGCCAGTAAAATTCCGTCCGTCATTAATTTGATTGATGCACCAATATTCATTTTATCGGTGAACCGAATTTTGTAACCAACATTAACACCTAGAGGTGTTCCCATTTCATTAGCGATGCGTTTTGCTGTAGAGCTGGCTGCGATTCGACGGGGTTGTGTATGACCAATTAGCCCATTTTTTCCTCTTCCTATTTCTAAACAGATTTTGGGTAATTGAGTTGTCTTTCCTGAGCCTGTTTCACCGCAGACAATAATGACTTGGTGTTTATTCAATGCTGTTGCAATCTCATCTCGTTTCAAAGAAACAGGTAAGTTTTCTGGATAAGTGATTGGAGGAATGGGATTGCGAAATTCAGTACTAGGCTTATCTGATTGCATTTGTGCACAGGAAGGGGGATTTTTTTTCTAATTTTCGTTATTGCTATATCGAAGCGAATTATAATCTGAAGAAGAAAAGAAGTCTTTTTTTTATAAAAACTTTACTGTAAAAGAAATAGTTTTTCCTAGTTTATGGGATGAATTCAAATGGATGATGCCTTGCAATTTGTAAACTGGTTACGATCGGTTGCCCCTTATATTCATTCTTTTCGAGGGCAAACTTTTGTTGTTGCCTTCCCTGGTGAAATAGTTCGTTCAGGAGCATTACAAACACTTGTTCATGATATTTCACTTTTACATGCATTGGGTATTAAAGTGGTAATAGTGCATGGATCTCGTCCTCAGGTTGAAGAACAACTTTTATTGCGAAAGGTTGAAAGCTCTTTTCATAACGGTACGCGGATTACTGATAGTGCCGCACTAGAATGTGCAAAAGAAGCAACAGGTGAATTACGTTTGGATATTGAAGCAGCTTTTAGTCAGGGGTTGCCCAATACACCAATGGCGCATGCTGAAATTCGAATTATTTCTGGAAATTTCATTACTGCTACGCCTCTTGGAATTTTAGATGGTATAGATATGCAACTAACTGGAAAAACAAGGAAAGTTGCATTTGATAGTATTCAACGAATTTTGGATGCAGGCGATCTGGTACTTTTACCTCCGTTGGGTTTTTCACCAACAGGAGAAATATTTAGTTTAAGAATGGAGGACGTTGCTGTATCTGCAGCTATTGCATTACATGCTCATAAATTGATTTTTGTAACGGAATCATCTTTAGTAAAAGACGATTCTGGAAAAGAGGTTCGTGAACTTACTCCAGCTCAGGTAGGAGCTTTATTGGATTCTGATACGCTTGAAGAAAATATGGCAGGTTATTTGCATTTTGCTTCGAAAGCTTGCATAGGAGGTGTTCCTCGCGTTCATATTGTTCCTCATTCTATGGATGGTTCTGTTTTACTGGAATTGTTTACACACGATGGTGTGGGAACAATGATTACTTATGAAAATATTGATATTTTGCGAGATGCAACTATTCAAGATGTAGGAAGCATTTTGCAATTAATTGAGCCATATGAGGCTAACGGCACATTGGTAAAACGTGGACGGGAATTACTCGAAAGAGAAATCGAAAATTTCTCGGTTATGGAACATGATGGGGTTATTTTCGGCTGTGCTGCATTGTATCCTTTTCCAGCAGAAAAAATGGGAGAAATGGCATGTTTAATTGTGGATCCAGAAGTTCAGAAAGAGGGTGAAGGTGAGCGTATATTGATCCATATTGAAAATCGTGCAAGAGCAATGGGGTTAACCCATCTATTTATTTTAACGACGCAAACTGCACATTGGTTTTTACAACGCGGTTTTGTCTATGCTAGTGTTAATGAATTACCTAAGGATCGTCAGCATATGTATAACTGGCAGAGGAAATCACAAGTTTTAATCAAAAAATTATAAAAATAAAAAAATTCATGGTTTTTCAAGTAATGGAAATCCTTTTTGATATCAATTTGCTTGGAAAAATAAAATCTATATTAGGAAGAATTTGAAGTAGTGAACTTTTTTTGACAGAGACTATCGGATAATAGAAAACGAATAATCACAAATAGTGTGTTGTCAGAATTCAAGGAGAAAAACATGGCAAGAATGATTTTTTGCGCCAAATTACAAAAAGAGGTTGAAGGATTGGATTTTCCACCTTATCCAGGAGAGTTAGGTAAACGCATTTACGAAAATATTTCAAAAGAAGAATGGAATAATTGGATACGTCATCAAACCAGATTAGTAAATGAATATCGGCTCAATATGATGGATTCAGCAGCACGTGGTTTTTTGGTGGAACAAATGGAAAAATTTCTTTTTGGGGATGGTGGTGATAATGTCCCTAATTATGTTCCTTCTAAAGACTGATATTAAAAACAAACCTATTTAATTAAGAAGTACGCGCATTAAAAAATGTTTTGATTTGTTATGAGAAAGGAGGAATTCTTATGTCGTTCAAATTGTCATCCCCCGCTTTTGATCACAATGAAATGATGCCTAGTCGGTATACTTGTGAGGGGCCAAATATTTCACCTCCTTTAGCATGGACCAATCCGCCAGAAGGAACAAAAAGTTTAGTTTTGATTGTGGATGATCCGGATGCGCCAGACCCTAATGCCCCTAAAATGGTTTGGGTTCATTGGGTACTTTATAATTTGCCGCCAGTGGCAGGTTCTTTACCGGAAGGAATTGCGAACCAAGATTTACCTGAAGGCACTTTGGTTGGAATAAATGATAGAAAAAATGTTGGATACAATGGTCCATGTCCACCAATTGGTACGCATCGTTATTTCCATAAATTATACGCATTAGATACGGTATTACCTGATATGAATAATCCGACCAAAGCAGAAGTTCTTCAAAAAATGGAAGGACATGTTTTGGCACAATCCGAAATTATTGGTTTATATATTTTGAAAAATAAAGATAAGTAATTTATTGGTAAGAGGTTATTTTCATACGACTGTTATGACAGATCTGTATGAATGAATATTCATAGCCGTGTGCGAGATGAAATGATTTTCAATTTGTCTTGCACACGGGTTTTTTTAGAAGAGTAAATTATTTTTTGTTCTTTTCAAGCCTTCTTTCTGCTGCTAACGCATTTTTTAAAGCATCATCTACAGTTTCTAACCAGACGAAATTCAATTGTTTTTTTACATCTTCCGGAATATCTTCAAGATCTTTTTTATTTCGTGCAGGAAGCATAACGGTTTTGATACCCGCTCTTAAAGCTGCCAGTACTTTTTCCTTTATCCCACCTACAGGCAGAACTAAGCCTCGTAAGCTGATTTCGCCTGTCATAGCATGATCAACCAGGATAGGTCGGTTAATCATCATTGAAGTTAATGCTAAAAACATAGCGACACCAGCACTAGGACCATCTTTAGGAATAGCCCCGGCAGGAACGTGAATATGAATATCACTGTTTTCAAAAAGAGTTGGTTCGATGTTGAGGGAGACGGCTCTTGCTTTGAGTAAGGTTAAAGCAGCTACAGCGCTTTCTCGCATTACATCGCCTAATTGTCCGGTAAGTGTTAATTTGTCTTTTCCAGGAACACGGCTGGCTTCGATAAAAAGAATGTCGCCACCAACTGGAGTCCATGCTAAACCGGTTGCTACACCAGGCAAGCTTGTTCTCATTGCAACTTCGTTTTCAAAACGAGGTGCGCCTAAAATTTGATGTACATCTTTGATATCAATGTTGACATTTTCGACTAGGTTCTCTGCGATGCGAACAGCAACGTTGCGACAAACACTACCAATTTCTCGTTCTAGGTTTCTAACTCCAGCTTCACGAGTGTAATTATTAATAATTTCATGAATAGCACGTTTTCTAATTCGACATTGTTTTTTTGTCAGCCCGTTGATTTCTATTTGCCGTTTAACCAAATAGCGTTCTGCAATTTGTGCTTTTTCTTCTTCGGTGTATCCAGGCAACTCAATGATTTCCATTCGATCGCGCAAAGGACTAGGGATGGTATCTGGCATATTTGCGGTGCAAATGAACATAATGTTAGAGAGATCAAATGGAACAGAAAGATAATTGTCTCGGAAACTATAGTTTTGTTCAGGATCCAAAACTTCAAGTAAAGCTGCGGCAGGGTCTCCATGTACACCTGAACCTAACTTATCAACTTCATCAAGCAACATGACACAATTATTCGTTCCTGCACGACGAATTGCTTGGATAATATTGCCAGGCAATGCTCCTAAATAAGTTCTTCTATGTCCACGTATTTCTGCTTCATCGTGAACACCTCCCATACTGACACGAACAAATTTTCGTCCGATTGCTTTAGCAATGCTTTGACCTAATGATGTTTTTCCGACACCAGGAGGACCAACAAAACATAAAAGAGGGCTTCTTCCTTTAGGATTTAACTTATGAACGGCAAGAAATTCTAAAATACGTCGTTTGATTTTCTCTAAACCGTAATGATCCTTATTTAATTGTCTTCGTGCTTTTGCAATATCTGTTTGTTCTTGACTGGAGTTGGACCATGGAAGCTCTGTTAACCATTCCAGATAAGTTCGTAACATAGAATATTCACCTGCAGTTTCAGGCATTCTTTTGAGACGATTCAGTTCTTTTTTTGCGTGTGTTTCTGTTTCTTCAGGCATCTTTGCTTTTAAGATAGCCTTTTCAATATCTTTTAATTCAGAGTGTTCTTCTTCATTGTCACCAAGTTGACTTTGTATGGTTTTAAGTTGTTCGCGAAGAAGGGCTTCTCTTTGCCGGTCTCCAATTCTTTCCTGGGTTTTCTTGTCTATATCACGAGAAATACGAAGAACTTCTAACCGATAATTCAGCATTTTTAGAACATTATCGATGCGTTTTTTAAGTGCAGGCATTTCCAGAACAGCTTGCTTTTCTTCTGGACTGATATCAATTAATCCGGTCAGAAGGTCGGAAAGTAGCTCTGGCGATGTGATGCTTAGCATGGAATCGGAAATTTCTTGCGGAACATCTGGGATCAACTGCAAGATTTCAATTGCACGTTGTTTGAGTTGAACCATACGTCCTTCGATTTCAATATCTTTTTCATTTGCTTCTGGAAAACGATCAATTTCTGCAACTAAAAAAGGATATCCTTCAAGTAGTTTTGTTATGCGAAAACGACTTTCTCCTTGGCACACTAAATGGTGTGATTCGGAAGGAGTTGTAACGTATCGTAATATGTTACAAAGTGTGCCAACTGCATGGAGTTGTTCTTGTTTTGTTGGGACATCTTCTTCTGGATTTTTTTGCAACACAATACCAATCTGGCGATCGTTTTTGAGGGCAGCTTGTGCAGCTAATATAGAACTATCTCTTCCAATGTGAATAGGAACAACCATGCCAGGAAAAAGGACAATGTTTCTTACAGGCAATAGAATAAGCGCATTTTCGGGTATGGCTGGAAAATCCCGTTTTTCTTCGGAAGCTTTTTCAGTTGCTATTGGTCCAGACAGATTTGTATCTGAACCTTTTGATAGCGAAAAAATATTAAAAGGGTTACTCATTAATCACCTATATTAAACTTTTTTTAGAATCAGCTTTAAACAGCCATTAACCAGAGTGTTTTCTTGAATTTCTAGTAAATTACTTTCAAGCTTGATTCGACGTTCAAAACGACCATGTGGAATTTCCATTCTTCTTATTGCTGTTCGTTTTTCGGCTACTAAAGAACGATTTCCAATAATAGTTAAAATATTTTTTTCAATAAAAATACGGATGTTATCTGGGGAAACACCAGGTAAAGCTATCCATATTAGGTACTCATTTTTTGTTTCAAAAATATCAACAGGTGGTTCCCATGAGGGACCATTTTGCGTACTTTTTCTAAGCTGAAAAAACTGACGATGTAATCTGTCTGCTTTTTCAAGCATTTGTAAAGCATGTATCCACATTGGTCTTGATGGATCACGTAGTGTCATAATTTCTTTTGCCTAGAGTTCACAAAATCGTTTTATTTGAGTTGATGCTATGGCAGAATGATTACCTAAAAGTTTTATGCATAACGTAATATTTCTGGAAAAGACACAATATTTTCGTTTGTTCTATAACTATGTGGCTTGAACAGAAACAAAAAACCAGCAAAGAATTTGTTGATTTTTATGATATGCAAGAGAAGTTTCTTAGCAATAAATGGGATTGGTTTTTTTGTTTTCAATAGGAATTCTGAAAAAAGGTTATATTAATTTCTGAATAAAATGAAACAAAAGCCTAACTAATTGGTAAGATAATGGATTAAATAGTTAACTTGGAAATGCAGTGAGAAATTATCCACATCCTATTATTGCTCGAGAGGGATGGCCTTTTTTGGGGCTTTCTTTTATAGCATCTTTGGTTGTTACCTACTTGTGGGGGCTTTGGTCTATACCACTTTGGGTAATTACAATTTTTATTTTGCAATTTTTTCGGGATCCCGCAAGAACAGTTCCAAATAATGCGAATGCTGTTTTGGCACCAGCTGATGGCAGAATTGTTGTAGTTGAAAAAACAGAAGATATTTATGGCAAACGAGAGGCGCTGAAAATAAGTGTTTTTATGAATGTATTTAATGTACATTCCAATCGGGCACCTGTTAGTGGAGAAGTAACGGAAGTCACTTATTTTCCAGGTAAATTTGTTAATGCCGATTTGGATAAAGCATCTCTTGAAAACGAAAGAAATGCTGTTTTGATAAAAGCAACTAATAATGAAATGGTAACTTGTGTACAAGTTGCTGGATTAGTAGCAAGGCGTATTTTATGTTACGTTGGAAAAGGGGATACATTACAGCCTGGACAACGTTTCGGTTTTATCCGATTTGGTTCTCGTGTTGATGTTTACCTTCCTGTTACTGCTCAGCCAAAAGTCACAGTTGGTGACAAAGTTTATGCAACAGAAACCATTTTAGCTGAATTTCAGTCAAATTGACTAAAATGAGACATACAAGTAGTTAATTTGTAGATGTATCATGAAGCTTAATAACAAAACAGAACAATCTGTTTTAATACAGAAATAATTCCTTGAGGTTACATAATGAAGCCATGGAAACCACGACGAAAGGGAATTTACCTTCTGCCTAATATGATCACAATTTCCGCATTATTTTGCGGATTCTATGCAATTGTGATGTCTTTAAATTTAGAGTTTAAACAATCTACCGTTGCTATCTTTATTGGCATGATTTTAGATAGCATGGATGGTAGAGTTGCCCGTTTGACTCGTACACAAAGTGAATTCGGTGCACAACTTGACAGTCTTTCTGATATGGTGACTTTTGGTGTTGCACCAGCGCTCGTTGCTTATGAATGGTCTTTGAAAGGTATGGGTAGAATAGGGTGGGTTGCTGCTTTTATTTATTGCGCATGCGCAGCGTTACGTTTGGCACGTTTTAATACGAATATAGAGATTGTAGATAAAAGATTTTTTCAAGGTCTTCCTAGCCCAGCAGCAGCAGCTATTGTAGCTGGTTTTATTTGGTTAATGGATGATTTTGGCTTCTTTGGGCGTGATTTATACTGGATTTGTTGGGCAATTACTTTAATTGCAGGTTTATCAATGGTTACAAATTTGCCGTTTTATAGTTTTAAAGCTATGAATTGGCGAAAATCAGTTCCATTTATTGCTGTTTTTATTCTTGTATTGATTGTTGTAACTGTTTCTTTCGATCCACCTAAAGTATTGTTTGGTCTTTTTGTTTTGTATGGCTTGTCAGGGTATTTAGTTTATATCTGGTTTAAAATAAAAGGTAAGCCTGTTAGTATCGTTCAAACAAAAGCTGACGAGCATGAAGCAACAGATTCAAATTCAGGGTAGAATACTTCTTATGGATAACCTGTTATTAATATTTGGTTAAATAAAAGGTTGCATGATTTTAAAAAGACACTTATAGTTTTTCATATGTATATCTCAAGTAACAATACTGTTTCTACTTTTTTCAACATGTGGTACGGAATCTTGCCACTATCTCTGCTAGCGCGCTAAGCGTGCTGATACTTTTATACCCAAATTTTTATTGTTAATGCCTTTACCAAGAGTGAGGCGAGTTCATAATTAAGAGAATTAAGTAGAGTTGTATTTTTAAAAAGGAGCATGATATGGTTTCCAGTTCAGCAGATAAGATTTATATTTTCGATACGACATTACGTGACGGTGAGCAAGTTCCCGGTAGCCAACTTAATACAGTAGAAAAAATTGAGGTCGCTCGTGCTCTGGATGAGTTAGGTGTAGATGTTATTGAAGCTGGATTCCCAATGTCGAGTCCAGGAGACTATACGTCAGTTGTAGAAATTTCAAAAGTTGTAAAAAGACCTGTTATTGCAGCCTTAACACGAGCAATTGAACGCGATATTGATATCGCGTTAGAGGCACTTCAGTATGCAGAAAGAGGTCGTATTCATACGGGTATTGGTGTTTCCCCTTATCATATTTATTCCAAATTTAATTCTACACCTGATGAAATTGTTGAACGCGCAGTAAAAGCTGTTAAATATGCACGTCGTTTTATTGATGATGTTGAGTTCTTTGCAGAAGATGCAGGTCGTAGTGAAAATGAATTCTTGGCACGTATTGTAGAAGCAGTCATTGACGCTGGTGCTACAGTTATTAATATTCCAGATACAACTGGATACTGTACGCCTTATGAATACGGTGAAAAGATCAAATATCTTAAAAATAATGTAAAAAATGTAGACAAAGCGATTCTTTCTGCTCATTGTCATAATGATTTGGGTATGGCAACAGCTAATGCTCTTTCTGGCATTATGAATGGTATTCGTCAAGTTGAATGTACGATTAATGGTATTGGCGAACGTGCTGGTAATACCTCAATGGAAGAAATCGTTATGATATTGAAATGTCGTAAAGATCTTCCTTACTATACAGATATTGAAACAACACGAATTATGAAAACATCTCGTCTTGTTTCTAATTTGATGCGCATGCCGGTACAGCCTAATAAAGCAATTGTTGGACGTAATGCGTTTGCACATTCATCTGGTATTCACCAGGATGGTATGCTGAAAAATCGTGAAAATTACGAAATTATTGATCCAGTTGATATTGGTGTAAGTGACTCTTCCATTGTCTTGACAGCAAGAAGTGGTCGTGCCGCACTCGATCACCATCTCCGTCGCCTTGGTTATGCACTTCAATCTGATGCATTGGATGTTGCATACAGTAAGTTCTTAGCTATTGCGGATGAGAAGAAATCGGTTTCAGATGATGATTTGCGTATATTAGCAGGTATCGATTCCCTTGAAGACATGAGAAGGTTGAGACTTGATTATCTTCAAGTTGTCAGCGGTAAGAGTGCAATTCCTATGGCAACCGTTCGTCTGATTATTGACGGTGAACCATGTATGGCAACTGCATCAGGTAATGGACCAATTGACGCTGCTATTAATGCTGTAAAACAGCTTGTCAAACAAAAAGTAACGCTTGAAGAATTCTTGATTCAAGCTATTACAAGAGGAACGGATGATGTCGGCAAAGTTCACATCCAAGTGGAACATAATGGTAAGGTATATTATGGTTTTTCAGCTGATACCGATATCATTACAGCTTCTGTAAATTCCTATTTGGATGCAGTTTCTAAAGTAATTGAATAATACTTGTAGATAGATTTGTCTGGGATGAATGTAGTTACATACATTCATTCCAGATTTTTTTTGTATTTATGAATTGAAATAATGGGTTAAAAACCGAAGCCTATTCCAAAGCCGCCTCCGCGACCACCCCATCTTCCGCCACCGATACCAAAACCGAATCCCCCTCTATTCATAAAACCTCTTTCGTCGTTATAGAGTGGATCTCGACCAATTTCCATTTTTTGCACAACACCATTATCATCAAACATAATGTGCATCATGGAATCCCATACCCCATCCTGTTGGTAACGATATGACCAGACTTTATAATTGTTCAAATGAATAGAAGAAGTTTCTGTTGGTCTACCAACTGTTTTTAAAACGTCTTTTGCAGTTGATTTGCCAATTGTTAGCGTACTAAATTTTTGATCGGTACGGACTTGTTCCCAAGAAATAAGGTTTTGATCTTTTCCTATTCGTGCCATATATGTTTGTTGACTCCAGTAACCGCCAGGATACTCCCATAAAACTGTATCCCCATCCGTATATTTAGCAGCAGGAGCGCCATAACGTTCGAGGACGGCTTCTTCCGGCGTACCTGGTTCAAGAGGAGGAGCAAAAGTAGAACAACCAGATAAGCCAATAGCGAAAAATAGTGCAAAAAGAAAGGATAAATATTTCATTTTTTCCTCCAGATTATTCATTTTTTCAAAATTTATCAAATTTTAAAAAAAGATGTTTGTACAGAAACAGATTTTTACTTTATACTTCGCCTTTGGCTAGTATTTAGTTATTTTTATTTGTTTATCCACGACATCTGGGGTGAGAACTCCTAATGTCGCAAGTGAAAGGTTATTATTATGGCTTTAGCAAAAGAAAGTAAGGCAGCAATCGTTGCGGAAAATGCAAGAAGCAAAAACGACACGGGATCTCCAGAAGTACAGATCGCACTTTTGACCGCACGTATTAATGATTTGCAAGATCATTTTAAAATGCACAAAAAAGATCATCATTCCCGTCGAGGTCTTCTTATGATGGTTAACCGTCGTAGAGACTTGCTGAATTATCTCCGTAAAAAAGATATCAATCGTTATCGCGAATTAATTGGTAAGCTTGGATTACGTAAGTAATTTCGGATAGCGTAGTTGCTTGATTATTTCTTTTTGTTGAGTGCCTGCGGCAAATTTTTGTCGCGGGCATTTTATTATTAAGCTATAAAAATACTTGAAGAAAAGTTGTTAGGTTTGTTGTTGAAAAGAACTAGTAAATGTTTACTGGTTTTTGTAAATGAGGTGAACGATAGCACCTGAAATACTGTCGGTAAATTTGAAAGGAATAAAATGTTTAATAAAGTGAGCAAAACCTTCCAGTATGGTCAGCATACGGTTACGTTAGAAACAGGTGAAATTGCACGCCAATCTACCGGTGCTGTTCTTGTATCTATGGATGATACCGTTGTACTTGCAACGGTTGTCGCACAAGATGATGCTCGTGCAGGACAAGATTTTTTCCCTTTAACAGTTGATTATATTGAAAAAAGTTATGCGGCTGGTCGTATTCCTGGGGGCTTTTTTAAACGTGAAGGTCGACCATCCGAAAAAGAAACATTAACCTCTCGATTGATTGATCGTCCTATCCGTCCTCTTTTCCCAGATGGATATGTTAATGAAGTTCAAGTAATTGTTCATGTATTGTCAGTAAACCCTGAAATTGATCCAGATATTCCTGCGATGATTGCTGCTTCTGCTGCTCTTTGTGTATCAGGAATTCCTTTTAATGGTCCTTTGGGAGCTGCTCGTGTCGGTTATATTGATGGTCAATATGTACTCAATCCAACAATATCCCAACTGGCTGTGTCACAAATGGATCTTGTTGTAGCAGGTACAGAACAAGCTGTATTAATGGTTGAATCTGATGCCCAGGAATTATCTGAAGATGTGATGTTGGGTGGCGTTGTTTTTGGCCATGAACAGATGAAAGCTGTTATTGATGCAATTGATGAACTGGTTCGTGATGGTGGTAAACCAGAAGTGGAATGGGTTCCTCCAACCAGTAAGGAAACATTGGTCGCAGACGTAACAAGAATTGCTGAACCTTTGGTAAGAGAAGCATATAGTATTCGTCAAAAACAAGCACGTAGTAGTAAGTTACGTCAGGTTTCTGAAATGGTTAACGAAACTTTGGCTGCTGAAGCAGAAGCTAAAGGTGAAGCAGCTCCAGATGCTGTTGAAGTTGGCAATATCCTTTTTGATTTGGAAGCACGGGTTGTTCGTTCCCAGATTCTTGAAGGAGAACCTAGAATTGATGGTCGAGATACTCTTACAGTACGTCCAATTTCAATTCGTACAGGCGTGTTGCCTAGAACACATGGTTCTGCTCTCTTTACTCGTGGTGAGACGCAAGCGCTTGTTGTTGCAACATTAGGTACAGCAAGAGATACCCAAAAAATAGATGCATTAACAGGTGAGTATAGCGATCCGTTTATGATGCATTACAATATGCCTCCATTTGCAACAGGAGAAACTGGTCGAGTAGGTACTCCAAAAAGAAGAGAAATCGGGCATGGTCGTTTAGCTAAACGCGGATTGGCTGCAGTTTTGCCATCTCAGGATGAATTTAGTTACTCTATTCGCTTGGTATCAGAAATTACGGAGTCCAATGGTTCGTCTTCTATGGCATCTGTTTGTGGTGGTAGTTTGGCTTTAATGGATGCAGGTGTGCCTATTAAAAAGCATGTGGCAGGTATTGCTATGGGCTTAATCAAAGAAGGCGGAAAATTTGCTGTTTTAACAGATATCTTAGGTGATGAAGATCATTTAGGTGATATGGATTTCAAAGTGGCTGGTACGGCAGATGGTATTACTGCTTTGCAAATGGATATTAAGATTCAAGGTATCACCAAAGAAATTATGCAAGTTGCACTGGCACAAGCAAAAGAAGGCAGAATGCATATTCTTGAAAAAATGCAAACAGCTATGCCTGCATTTAAAACAGAATTATCCGACTTTGCTCCACGTTTGATTACATTAAAAATCAATCCTGAAAAGATTCGTGATGTTATCGGAAAAGGTGGTGCTGTTATCCGTGCGTTAACAGAAGAAACGGGTACCCAAATCGATATTAGTGATGACGGTATCGTTACAATTGCATCTGTGAATGCTGCTGCGGGACAAGAAGCAAAACGTCGTGTGGAAGAATTAACCGCATCTGTTGAGATTGGTAAAATTTACGATGGTACTGTTCTGAAATTGTTAGATTTTGGTGCAATTGTCCAAATTTTGCCAGGACGAGATGGCTTGTTACATATCAGTCAGATTGCTTCAGAACGTGTTAATGCTGTGGCTGATTATTTGCAAGAAGGTCAACAGGTTCGTGTTAAAGTACTTGAGACAGATGATCGTGGTCGTATCAAGTTATCCATGAAAGCAGCAGTTGAGCAGGAAACTGCAACGGAAGCACAGTAACTCGTTCAAGTTAATAATAAACCTCTAAAATAAGTTTCTGTATTTATTACAGAAACTTATTTTTTGTGGATCAAAAAAATAATACGAAGATAAAAAAGCTTGTAAGGATTCATTTTGGATTGATTTCATGAAGGCTATTGAAATTGTTCAGTCAGGTCGTGTTGGGGATGTAGGGCAATTAAGAATTACGGGTTTGGCGGTTCCCATTCCTCGTTCAGGAGAAGTTTTAATTAAGGTTCATGCAGCGGGGATAAATCGACCTGATGTATTGCAACGTCGTGGACTTTATGCTGCACCCCTTAGTGCATCACAAATTCCTGGTCTTGAAGTGGCTGGTGTTATTGTCGATGGTGATCTTTCTAATAGTGAGTTTACTTTGGGAGATGAAGTTTGTGCCTTGGTACAAGGCGGTGGTTATGCAGAGTATTGTGTTGCACCTATACAGCAATGTCTTCCTATTCCTAAGGGATTATCTTTTATTGAGGCCGCATCATTACCAGAAACATTTTTTACTGTTTGGAGCAATGTTTTTGATAGGGCAGCAATAAAGCCAGGTGAAACTTTGTTGGTACAAGGAGGAACATCTGGGATTGGCGTTGCTGCAATACAAATGGCTGTAGCTAAGGGGCATCGTGTATTTGCTACAGCAAGAACATCTGAAAAATGCCATGTTTGCGAGACATTAGGGGCAGTACGTGCAATCAATTATATGACAGAAGATTTTGTTGAGGTTATCAAGCAAGAAACAGGCGGAAAAGGTGTTGATGTTATTTTAGACATTATGGGAGCCTTATATCTTCAACGAGAATTGGATTGCATGGCTGAAGATGGTAGACTGGTTATGATTGCGCATATTGGTGGTCGAAAGGGAACACTTGACTTTGGGAAACTTTTGCATAAAAGGTTAACTGTTACTGGATCGACTTTACGTCCACGCTCAGTTGCTTTTAAAGCACAAATTGCTAAAAATCTTCACGAGCATATCTGGCCTTTGTTGGAGTCTGGAAAGATTAAAGCAGTTGTTAATCGTGTTTATCCATTAGAACGAGCGATGCAAGCTCATGAGTTAATGGAATCCAACAATCATATAGGGAAGATTGTTTTACAAATAATATAAGCGACAAAAACAAGTTATCGTTTGATAAAAACAATATCCCAAATACCATGTCCTAAGCGTTTGCCTCGTTTTTCAAATTTGGTTTCCGGTCTATAGGAGGGACGAGGTGCATAGCCTTCTTTTACTGTATTAACGAGATAGGGAGAATTTTCCAAGACTTCCAATATTTGAATGGCATAGTCTTCCCAGTCGGTTGCACAGTGAATATAGCCACCCGATTTTAATTTGGGGGCTAACAGATTTATAAATGGTGATTGAATAAGACGTCGTTTTTGATGACGTGCTTTATGCCATGGATCAGGGAAGAAAATATGCGCGCCATGTAAAGATTGATCTGGCAACATATGCTCAATAACTTCAACGGCATCATATTGAATGATGCGCATATTTTGAAATTGATTTTCGTGAATTAATTTCAAAAGATTACCTACGCCAGGTGTATGCACTTCTATTCCCAGGAAATTTTTTTCAGGAATATTTTTTGCGATTTCTGCGCTGGTTTCTCCCATTCCAAAACCAATCTCCAAAACGGTTTCAGCATCATTTTTAAAGATGTCTTTCAAGTCTAATAAACCCTTTTGAAACGGAATCATGTATTGAGGACCAAATTCCTGAATAGCACGTTCTTGTGCATTGGAAAGTCGACCGGCACGTGTCACAAAACTACGAATGCGTTTTTGTGTAGGATCGTAAAAAAGGGGTTTATTGTTTTTTGTAGTTTGAGATTGTTCGGACATATGAGAAAAGCTTTTAAAGAACCCAAATAGGAGATATTAAAAATATTCAGGTTTTATCATTAATTTGAATGCGGTTAAAAATAAAACAGCATTATAGAGGGTTATATCTATTTATGAATAAGAAAAGGGGCTGTTTTTTTCAGCCCCTTTTTGAATGGTTTTTTGGTAATTAGAAGCTATGTGTCATACCAATTTGGAAACTGGTAACGGATTCTCTTTCCTGACCATTGTAATTGTAGACACTACCAACTTCTTTATTATCACTATCGGTATAAGCTACAACACCATAAAATGAAGTGCGTTGAGATAGGTAATAGGTGTATCCCAATGCATATTTGTTAACATCACCATCTTGTCCATTTTTCCAGTTATCAACGCTGGCTCGGTTGTATGAAAGTTGAATAACGCCTGGACCAACTTCATAGGTTAAACCTACTAACCATACTTTTTGATCCATTGCATCATACCAATCTTCATTTTCATAGCGTTGAGCTTGTTCTTTAAATTTGCTGGTTTCATAACCGACAGAGAGTCTGGCTGGACCAAATTGATAGCCGGCACCAATGTTCCATACCCAGGAATTGTCGGAATCAGCTAAGCGGTTATAGTTGGTGGTAAATAAAATTGGACCATTGTCATAGTGGATCGATCCAGCAAAACCATAGTTGGTTTTATCTTTCTCATCAGAATCTAAGTCGTTGTCATCTTGAGAGAGTGTAAAGCTTGCACTAAAGCCCAAACCATTCCACTCTGGACTATCGTAACGTACGGTATCACTTAATTGTTCTGAGTGTGTTAGGCTAAAGTATGCTAAGGTAGTGCCAACAGTTCCCATTTCAAACGGATCGATTGGGTAAAAATATTCATAAGAGATTTCTTGGACACGTCCAAAACGAACGGTACCCCAATCACTTTCAAGTCCTAAGTTTGCTGCACCTATCCACTCAACATCATCTGTTCCTTTTAAACGGTCGCCAGGATAAGGTTCATATCTTTGACCGTTGTATAGAGAAAATTGCTTCTCCAGTTGGAAAGTTGCTTTTAATCCACCACCGAGATCTTCATATCCTTGGAAACCGATCATGTTGATTGCATTTTCTCCCATTTGAAGATCACTACCGGTTTCTTTGATATAACCGGTATCAACTGTACCGTAAATTTGAACATTACTTTGTGCAGAGGCAACACCTACAACACCAAGTAAAGATAGAGCTAATAAGGTTTTTTTCATTTTTAATCCAGTTTGACTTAATAAAAAAACATCTATGTTAAAGAAGTTAATAGATAGATTTTAAATGAGAATTATTCTCATTACAAAAAAATGTTGCAAAAAATAGACAAGTGACCTAGAAAACTTAAATATCTATTTTGTTTGTTGTTTTATAAAGTGTTTCAAATTCATCTGGTGGAATAGGACGGCTGAACCAGTAACCTTGAATTGCAGAACAATCCATTTTTATCAGTAAGTCATATTGTTCTTGAGTTTCTACACCTTCTGCAATAACTTGGTAATCCAGATTTTTTGCCATATTAATAATTGCACTGACAATCGCACGATTGTTGGAATTGCTTTCCATATCAAAAACGAAAGTTCTATCAATTTTTAAAGTGTCAGCATCAAATTTTTTCAGATAAGCCATGCTGGAGTAACCTGTTCCAAAATCATCAATACTGATTCTGGTGCCTAAACCTTTCAGTTCTTGCATAATGCGTGTTGCTCGATCTGTATCAACCATCAACATGGATTCAGTAACTTCAAGTTCTAATGCATTAGGCGGTATATCATATGTTTTAATTGCATTTCTTACAGTTTCTACTAAATTGGAATGCTGGAACTGTACAGCTGAAAGATTAACGGCAATAGGAATCGAAACATTCAGGTTTTTATACCATTGCTTATATTGTTTACATGCTTCATTTATGATCCATTTACCCAGTTGATTAATGAATCCAGATTGCTCTGCAGCAGGAATGAAGTCAATTGGCGGGATTATTCCTTTTGCAGGATGACGCCAGCGAATTAAAGCTTCACATCCTGTAATTCCACCTGCAACATGGGAATATTGTGGCTGATAAAGTAAATAAAATTCATTCAGTTCTAAAGCACGAAGCATGTCTGCTTCTAATGCCTTACGAGCAGCCAAATCATTAGACATTTGTTCGTTATAGAAAGAATAATCGGCACGTCCTTTAGCCTTGACATGATATAAGGCAGTATCTGCATGACGTAGTAAAAGAGACGCGCTATCACCATCAATTGGATAAATAGCAATTCCGATACTGATACTTAAAGTTAAAGATAGATTATTGATGATGAAAGGTTCTTTGATATGTTCTTGTAAACGTACTGCAATATTTGCAATTTCTTCGGGATCACGAATGTCATTTAATAAAATAATAAATTCGTCACCTCCTCTACGAAGAGCGATATCAGTTTTTTTGATAGTAGATTGAATTCTATTTGCTATTTCGCGTAGGATATTGTCACCAACTTCATGCCCAAAACTATCATTGATATCTTTAAACAAATCAACATCCATGAACATGACAGCAAATAAAGTTTTATTTTTAGATGCTGTTAAGACATACTGGTTAATAAAGCGATCAATTTGCGAGCGGCTATATAGACCAGTCAAGCTATCATGAGAAGTCAAGTGCTGTATTAGATTTTGTTTTTCACGCAGATTTTTTTTCGTTATTTGATTTTTTAAATAGAAAATTAATATGGAACTTGATGTAATGATGGATATTCCAATCAGAAAAAGAAGTGCAAACAAAGTCCAAATTTTTTGTTTTTTTTCAAGAAATTCCGGGCAAGGAGTAATTGTCATTAAATTAAGTTTATGCCCTTTCATTGTTACTGAAACGACATAATAAGGTGTATTTTCATTATCAAGTTTATATAACTTCGTATCTGAATTTATGCTTAGTGGAGTTAGATTAAAGGTTTTAAATTCAGTTTGCATATAGAGCGCTTGGCGTTCTGTTCTAGACAGATTGTTTACAGTTGCGTTTGGTAATGCCATCAACTCATATTCAGAATTGTTTGTTTGAATAATGACCCCATTTTGATCAACAATAAAGCCATTAAGTGTTCCTACCCAACTATGTAAATATGAGAGATCAACTTTTTCAGCAACGACTCCAACGATTTCTTTACCAACCCTTATTGGAACAGATATGATAAAACCAGATATGCCAGAACGTCGTCCCATTACATACTGTTTTCCTGTAGTTCCAGAAATTGCTTCCTGAAAGTAATCTCGATCTTTAAAATTTGTTCCAATAAAACTTTCAGGTAAACCGGCATTACTCGATGAGATGGTAGTACCATCCTTTCTCATGATCCAAAAGGAACTAATGACACTGATATCATTTGCGACATCATATAGTTCCTTATTTGTTTTTATCAATTTAGGGAATTGACGTAGATATTTTTCTCGTGTTTCACGAGACATGTTATCTAAATCTTTATTTTCATTTAAAACTAGAAGGGTTTTTTGAATTTCCTCGTCATTACTAATAAAGATGGGAATAGTTTGTAAAAGATTCATTGTACGATGCAAACCGCTATGAAATTGATTCATAGCTAATCGAGCATCTTTTTCAGCTAAGGTATATGCTTTGGTTACTTGATTAGAAACATAAAAATAAGCAATTATCCAAGCAAGTACTAACCAGATTATTGACAGTAATCCAGTCGTTAGGATAAACGGACGAACTTTTTGCTGTTTTTGAAAATCGTTTAACATTTAATAAAAACAAGAATAAATACACTTTTTGTTTGGACTAAATTAATACGAAGTTTCTGCTTTGCATAACAGCGAACAGCTCTTTTAATGATAGAACTTAATTTAGACAAGTAACAAAAATATGAGCTTGTATCACAACAAAAGCTCATAATATGCGGATCATAACATATAAATAGTAAAAAGCAATAAAAGTTCTTTAAAAACATAAGTTTGTTTTTAAAGAAAGATATTATTTTTTGTTAAATTGCTTAATTTGACTCTTTAGGTAAAAACTCAGAAAGCGAAGCTGTAATACGTGATTTTACAGTGTCATTTAAATCCAACCCTTGTAGGATAACCTGAAAATCATCAAGCATAGCTGTAGCCATGTTTGGATCAGACTTTATAAAATAGCGCAGCATGAGTGTTTGAATGACAGTATCTGTCATGATTTCGTTAGAAATGATACGAAATGGATCATTTTCTAAATTTGTTTTAGGAATGCCTTTCAGTGTTTTGGTTACTTCTTCGCTTACTTCAGGTTGTATAGTCAGCATATTGGATAGCACATTAAATTCATGTGACATTTCTTCAATTGCCCCAGGAAACTTTTTGTTTAGGTAACTCAAAATGAGAGTTTGCTTTAAGCTTGTTGATAACATGGATGCCCAAACTGGCATTAAAATGTTTGTTCCTTCTGGTTTATCCTTATTACTCATGTAAGTCTCCTGTTATGACCTAAATATAAAGCAGATACAATATAGCATGAAGCAAGTCAGGCAATTCAAAAACAGTAAAAATTTTTACGATAAATAAGTTTTTGAAAAAAAAGTAAAAGATTCATTTTAAGATGATAATAAAAATGGCGTTCTTTGAAAGATATTAAAGTTGTTGATATTGAAAGGGTTGAAGGAAAAGATGAGTAAATTGGGATACAAGCAATTGCTGGAAGAGGCAGAAAAAAATATTACAACACTTGAAGTACAAGAAGTTCAAGCTTTGTTGAATAATGAAGAGGTTAAGCTAATAGACATACGTGATATTCGTGAAATCAAAAGAGATGGTTACATTCCTGGTTCATTTCATTGCCCACGTGGGATGCTGGAGTTTTGGATAGATCCAGAAAGTCCATACCATAAACCTATTTTTGCAGAGAATAGCCATTTTATTTTTTATTGTGCGGGAGGTTGGCGTTCTGCTTTAGCCGCAAATACTGCTCGGATCATGGGTTTAAGTCCAGTTGCTCATATGAGGGGTGGTTTTAGAGCTTGGAAAAAAGCAGGATATCCTATTGAAATGGATACAAAAAAATAAGTATTCTTATTGATACTTAATGATATATATGCATTTTTAAAGAAATCCTGCTCGGGTGTGAATTAGTTTTTGCGTAATTGAAAGCCGGTTACTATTTGAAATACGCCATAACATATAGTGGTTATACCAAACCATACTGTTGTGATGATAATTCCTGTTAATGGTTGTGCTACAAGCATGATACCAACAGCGATAGCTAATAAACCGCTAATAATTAGAAACCAAGTATCTCGAATCAATTTTTTTATTTTGATAGCGGAGATTATGCGATAGGTGCCTGATAGAACAAGCCAAATGGCTAAAAGCAATAACAGTGTTCCTGCCATTGCAAGAGGATTAACAATCGCGATTAATCCAATGAAAACAGAACAAATAGCATAAAAAAAGAGCAGGTTTCTTGACATACTTGTATTTCGTGAAAAAGCGGAAATTAATGCGACGATACCTTCTCCTAATATCAATATGCCTGCTATCCAAGCAAAAATAACTGCAGCATCTAATGGTAAAAACAATGCAACGATGCCAAAGGTGATAGCAAATAGTCCGTGTATGACAGGTAGCCACCAACTATGTGGCAAAGGGGTGATTTCTATTGCGCTCATAAAAACAAGACTCCTTTTTGATACGTTTATGTAAAAAGAGAATAGAGCGAAATAAAACGGTACTAGCTGATTAAAAACAAGGATTCGTTATATCTGAGAAAAACGATAAAAATCATTTGATTTGGATTATCAAATCGTTTTTTATCCAACGATAAAGTTAAATTCAAGTGAGAGGCAACTTGATTCACAATAGAAAGTCCCAAACCACTTCCAATAGATTGTTGACCAGATGGACGATAGAATCGTTCCCCTAGACGTGAAAAGAATTTTTCTTGCAGTACAGGGCAGGTGTTTTTTATAACAATACCTTCTTTATTGATATGGATGCTGATTTCACTATTTTCTATAGCGTATCGTATGGCATTATCAATGAGATTACGCATTAGGATATAAGGGAAAATAGTTGGTGCTTTGAAAGGTGGTAAAGAGATGTTTTCTTGAATAGTAAAGAAAATATTTTTTTTAGTTGCTTGTTCTGAGTATTCTGAAATAACGTTTTGTATAACGTTTTGCCAAAGAAATTTTTCTTTTGCTAAATTTTCTTCTGGCAGAGTTTCTATACGTGCAAGAAGAAGTAACTGCTCTGCTAATCTGCTACTACGGTCAATTCCTGAAATCAGGTTTTTTAGTGCAGTAATTCGTGTGGATTCACTTGTTTCTGGAAGTGATGCCACTTCTGCTTGAATACGTAATCCGGCTAACGGTGTTCGTAATTCATGAGCAGCATTTGCAATAAATACGCGTTCACGTTCTATTAGTGAGGCAACCTGTTCAAAATGATGATTTAACGTATTAACTAATGGTTGTATTTCTGAGGGCATATTTTCTGACGAAAGATGCTTTGGGTCGCCGGGTAGACGTTTTTCCAATTCATTTTTTATAATTCGTAAAGGTTTTAGTTCCCGATAAAGAATCAAGATAAATCCGAGAATTAAGATAGGCAACAATACAAGCCAATGCGTAATTTGCTCTTCAAGAAGTTCAAAAGCAATTTCATTTCGATAATTTTTTTCTTGTCCAACAGCAACAATAAAGTTTCCATTTGGAGACGGTTGCCAGACAATTCTCCAGATTTCGTTATTTATAGAAATTTCTTTGAAACCAACTGTTTTAAAGAAAGGAAATAGTTTGCCGAATTTTTTATCACTTAATAATTGCTTTCCATCAGTGGTAAAAATGGCAAAACCTAAAACATCGTCGTCAACTTCTCCCCATTTTTTATTGTCTGGAAATGTAATGTATGATTTTTTTAGATGTTCTGAGAATTGAAAATCTGAAACAGAGATGCTTTTTGCAAGTAAGAGTTGTTGTGTATCAAAAAATTCGTCAACGTATTCTTTGGCTTCTTTCCATGCAAATGCAGTAGCTATAAGCCAAGTAATGACAATCGTAACAGTCAAATAAAAAATTAAACGAAATTGGAGACTTCTGGATATGATTTGTTTCTTCTTCAAATGGAGTCTCCTAATGTATATCCGATTCCATGCACAGTACGAATGAATTCGTTACCCAATTTGCGTCGGATATGATGAATGTGAACTTCTACAGTATTACTACTGACCTCATCTCCCCACGAGTATAATTTTTCTTCTATAGAGTTTTTTGAAAGAACAATTTTTTTGTTGAGAAGAAAAAGCTCAACTAACATTAATTCTTTTGGACTCAGTTTAATAGGTTGTCCATTTTTCGAAACGGATTTGGATGTTGGATCGTAATGAACCGATCCGTGAATTAAAGTTGAAGTGGTTTTACGATAACTACGTCTTACTAAAGCTCGAAGCCGAGCGGCTAGTTCTTCTAGAGCAAAAGGTTTTCCTAAATAATCATCTGCACCAATGTTTAATCCAGTGACTCGATCATTTAGCGCATCTCTTGCTGTTAAAATTAAAATAGGTTCTTCTCGGCCTTGAGCTCGCCAATTTTTAAGTATATCTATGCCATCCTTATTGGGAAGCGATAAATCCAGAATTACGGCATCGTACGAAACTGCATTAATGGATTGTTGTCCTAAAATACCATCTGTAAACCAATCAACTGCAAAACCAAGATGATTCAGTCCAGTTTTAATCCCATCTCCAATAAGGAGATCATCTTCTATTAGAAGAATTCGCATACGTTATTTATTTACTTAATTTTCTTTACTTGAAAAACATCAATTTCAATTTTGTTCCATTCTTTGTCTACTTCACCAGAAATTTCAACAAGATCAGAAGGGGAAACCTGAACACCGTGCCAATCTTCTTGATCAATTTCTACTGTGATAGTACCTGTAGCATCTTTAAAGATATATTTTTCTTTTCCAATGTTTTGAATAATGTGTCCTTTAAGTACTACTGGCGAATCATCTTTCAAAGTTTTAGCTTGTTTTACTGTAGAAACATTAATACTAGGTCCAGAGAATCCTCCTTGTTGAATTGTCGGTTGTGCTTGTGCCGAAACAATTGTCGTCAGTCCAAGAAGAGATGCACAAATAACAGTCGTTGCGAGTTTTCTGGTTGTTGAAGAAATAAGGTTAGTTTCTTTTTTCATAACATACTCCTTTTTATTTAATGTTATAAATAAGTACAGCTTTGAGCTTGATATGATGAAAACATAATTATCTTAAGACTTCCTTAAGGTATTTAAGTTTCTAGGGAAATCAAATTTTTTTAATATTAAAAAATAACGTTTTTGTCTTTTTTTACCTTATCTTAATGAAATTTTCCTCACCTTTCAGAGTCGAGTTAAAAAATATATGCATAAATAAAAGTGAGCTAGTAATATAGCGACTTTGCGTTTGATGTGGTCCAAGCACGTTTTTTAATAGAAATTTATAATGAAATAAATTTGAAATACAAAAATATAGAAAAGGAAGACAGCATGCTCGTGCTTGAAGATATTACAGTTTCTATTACGGATGAAAATCGCCAACAAAGAAAGATTCTTGATGGAATTAATCTGAATATAGATTCAGGTAGCTTTTTTGTCATAACCGGACCAAATGGGGGCGGAAAGTCTACTTTGGCTAAAGTTATTATGGGCATTCAAAAACCGACTTCCGGCAGAGTTCTTTTTGAAGGACGAGATATTACAAAATTAGAAGTTACCCAAAGAGCGCGTCTTGGAATTGGTTTTGCTTTTCAACAACCGGTGCAATTCAAAGGTCTTACGGTTCAGGATTTATTGTCAGTTGCGGCAGGAAGATCGTTAGATGTTGAGGAGGCTTGTGCTTGTCTTTCCGAGGTCGGGATATGTGCAAGAGAATATATTACTCGCGAGTTAAATGGCACACTTTCTGGCGGAGAAATGAAACGCATTGAAATTGCGATGTTGATGTTTAGAAAGACAAGATTATCAATTTTTGATGAACCTGAGGCTGGAATTGATCTATGGAGCTATCAAAATTTGATTGACGTTTTTTATCGTATTAAGAAGGCTAAAAAAGGAACTGCGCTGATTATTTCTCATCAGGAGCGAATTTTAAATGTGGCAGATAAAATTGCAGTAATTGATCAAGGAAAGTTGATTCATGCGGGTGAGAAAGAAAAAGTTCTTCCTGTTTTGGCAATGATGACAAAACCTTGCGGTATTACCATGGAGAGGGTGTCATGAACAATACAATAATAGTAAATGATTTACTGCATAAAGTAGCTGGTATTAAGGAAACGCCTGCTGGTGCGTTTAATATTCGTGTCAATGGAAAGAGTATTGCAAGAGCGAATTCTGCCAATGTGACGATTGTTCCGAAAGAAAACGGACAAGGTATGGATGTTCATGTCAAACCAGGAACAAAAGGTGAAAAGATCCATATACCTGTTGCGATTGATGTAACAGGTGTTACGGATATTGTGACCAATAATTTTTATATAGGAGAAGATTGCGAAGACATCCAGATTGTGGCCGGATGTGGTATCCATAATGGAGGGTGTAGTGAAACGCGTCATGATGGGATACACCATTTTCATATAGGAAAAAATGCTAAAGTTACCTATAAAGAAAGACATTATGCCAGTGGAGGTGCAGAAGGTGCTCGTGTAATTAATCCTATTACTGAAGTTTTTTTGGAACCAGGAAGCAGCTTCGAAATGGAAAGTATCCAGATAGAAGGAGTCGATTCTACCAATAGGGTTACAAAGGGTGTTTTGGCAGAAGATAGTCTTTTACTGGTTACAGAAAAACTCATGACAAATGGCACTCAAACAGCTCGAACCGAGTTTATTTTGGAAATTGAAGGAAAACAAGCTAAAGCGAAAGTTGCTTCACGTTCTGTCGCAAAAGATCAATCTCGTCAGGATTTTATTTCCAGAATAGCGGGTAATAATGCCTGTGCTGGTCGTTCAGAATGTGATGCCATTATCATGGATAATGCGATTGTGAGTGCGACACCAGAAATTATTGCGACTCATGTTGATGCTGAATTAGTGCATGAGGCTTCTATTGGCAAAATCGCTGGTGAGCAGTTGCTGAAATTAATGACTTTGGGATTAACCAAAGAAGATGCAGAAACGCATATTATTAATGGCTTTTTGAAATAAAGACATTTTCCTATCAGGAGAACATGTTTTATTTTTTGACAAAAAAACATGTTCTCCAAAAAACAAGTGCTATCAAAAGTGCGATCAGGGAAATCATCCATACCAACATTCCTTTTCCAAACATAACCAGTGGAACGGCTAATGAAGTCCAGATTCCTCCACCCATAAAAGGTTCGTGTAAGAGTTGTTTGTAGCCAAATGCTTTTGCAGCAACAGTTTTATTTTTTGGGTCTACGGTATGTAACAACATTAATCCAGTTGAAGTGACTCCCATAGATTGACCGAATTCAGCTATTGAACGTTCAAACCAGGCTTCTTTAAAAATTTTTGGACCAATGTAAAGGACAGTAAAGATGTTCCAGAGTGTTCCTCCAATAATTAAAATCGAAAGAGGTATCCAGTAAGCAGTAATAAATTCGAATCGAATAGAAGCGACACCAGCAACAACAAGAAAATCAAGTGTGGCGCCAGTAATTTGTTGTATTTGTTCATGATTGATTAAGAAATCAATATGTCGTTTTCTTAAGAACCACTGCAAGATCAATCCGCCAATCATGCATAAAGGAAAGAGGGGTAAACTTTGCATGATTTTTAATTCTGCAACAGAGATAGGTGCCATACTTTCACCTGTTGCTAACAATATTTTGATTGCATAGCCAAGTAAAATAGCGATACCAATGAAAGCAATATGAAGTGCAAGCGAGTTAATGGAGTCGGAATAAACTGTTTGGCGACCGGCTTCAGGTTGATCTTCTGGTTTGTAAATGCCTTGGCGTTCATATTTATCTTGATCTGAAAAAGTACGTATATTTGAGACAAATCCTTTTCGTAGACCGATATTGATCATTACTATACCGATAACGATCCCAAAAATCATGCCGCAGGTTGCAACGGTATAGCCGAGATCCGCTCCTTCTGTCCAATTGTTTTCTTGAAAAATAGGGGTTAATCCTCCTACAGTTCCATATCCTCCTTCAAATCCAATTTCGATTAAATTTCCAAAAATGGCGGGGACACCGAAAGCAGGAGAAAGGAAAAATAAAGTTAGTCCGAGACCAACAACATATTGTCCCCATGCAATAATTTGCCCAAAACATAGTTGTGAGGCGGCTAATTCCCATGTTTTTTTTAGTGGTGTAGGTGTGCTTCCAAGAAACAGTCCGGCAAAAACAATGTTAATTAAAAAACCAGGAAGTTGTGTGAAAGCTGCAAACCATTCAGAAGATAGATAGTGTCCTAAAAGATTGATGATAATGAATCCTATGACACCTCCAATGACAGAAGATGGTAAATGCAATTTTTGGAAAATTGAAAATTGAGATCGCACAAATTTTCCAACTAAAAGAAGAAAGCAAATTGCACAAAAAGGCATTACGGCTGTCATAAAATAATTCTTTCTTATAGAATTCCATTCTTAAAACTTCTGTATGGAAAATTTTAAATAATTAATCTTATTTTTAAAAAATACTATTTAATAATGGTATTAAATTTTTATATAAAAGATTTTAAAATTGTCATGAAAAAGTGAATTTGTATAACAGGTTTGGCAGAAATAAAGAAAAGATAATTTTGTAATAATTAAGCGTTTTTTTATTTTGGTTGTAAAAAATGAAAAATACTCAAAAAAATATCGTATCAAATGAAGAATTTGATGAAATAAAAGTTCAACAGGCAAGAAAAATTATTCTTGGCCTACAAAAAGATGCGGAAGATTTTATTGAAAAAGGTTATGGTCCTTTTGTTGCTGCGATTTATGATAGCGATGGAAATCTTCTCATAAAAACTGCAAACTCTGTTATTTCTGAAAATTGCAGTAATAATCATGCAGAAATGAATGCAATCAGGGAAGTAGAAAAGCTACTCAATACATATGATCTTTCTCCATATAATTTGAGTTTATATGTAACATCAGAGCCTTGTATCATGTGTCTGGGTGGCATTATGTGGTCTGGTATCAAAGCTATTTATTATGGTGTTCCTTCTAAAAATGTTGAAGAAATAACAGGCTTTGATGAAGGATTTAAATCGAATTGGTTTGAAGAATTTAGGAATAGAGGAATAACTGTTTATGGCAATATTGAAGTGGAAGCGGGTGAAAAAGTATTAAAAAAATATGTTCGAATTGGTAAAACAGTTTATAAACCCTCAAGGTAAATAAAATATTCCAGAATTTAAATTTTAACATTTGATTTATTATAAATAATATTTTATTTTTTATTAATAAAGTAAATTTAATTTATATTAAATATAAATTTATTGATATTTAATAATGTTTATAAAAATAATTATCTGAATTTTTTTAAGATATAATTCATATTGATTACTTATAATAGAAATAATCAATACACTGATTTTAATTGGTTAATTGGTAAAATTAATAATTATTATATTCAATTAACTATTCCATTCGCCAATTTGATTTTATTTTCTAATTTTTATCAGAAGCAATTTTCCTTCTTTAACAGAAACAGCTGCTTTTTCTCCAGGAAGTACTTCATTACTTACTCCGTACTGATATTCGTATGAGATTTCCGCATCTTCTAGTGGGTATTTTGCTTTCGTAATCGTAATTCCTTTGGCGTAACCAGTGATATTTAAAAGGGAGAAGAATGAATAGTCGTCGCTAATGTAAACGGGGCTATCGGTAACAATTTCCATTTCTGAATAATCGTCGATGATGCTACCTTTCTTTCCTAATGAATGGAGATAAAACAAGATGGATACATTGCCAAGTGTATGGTCAAGTCTTGCGCCAACAACACCAATCAAAAGGAAATTTTCAAAACCTCTTTGAACTGCTTCCTTAATAGCAAATACAGTATCTGTGTCATCTTTTTCGCAAGGAAGAACAATAGTTTCAACATCTAGATGAGGATTTTCAAAGGAGTCAAAATCCCCAACAATCAAGCTTGGTTTTACCTGTAAATTTTCCAAATGCTTTAACCCGCTGTCGCAGAAAATAACGTAGTCATCTTCTGATAAATTTTCACGAATAAAATCGTAATTGTTGATGTCTGCTCCGCCAACAATTACACAGCGTCTTAACATTTGTTTACTCATACGATTTTACTCCTATGTATAAATGAAACATCTTTACTCATTTCTATAGTAGGGAGAGTATCTTGCGTTTATATGCTAAGAACTCAGGCGACAGATTAAAATCATCAAGTCTGGGTTTAGGTTCTTGAATGATGATCTCTTCTGTAATTTTTCCAGGTGAGCCTGATAATAGATAGATTCGATCTGATAGAAGAATAGCTTCATCAATATCATGCGTAATAAATAATGTAGACAGTTGGATTTTCTCCATCACATTCAAATACCATTTTTGTATTGAACTTTTTGTCATGGTATCTAACGCAGAAAAAGGTTCGTCTAAAAGAGCCACATTTTGAGAAAACATATAAGTTCGCAAAAGGGCGGCGCGTTGACACATGCCACCTGAAAGTTGAGACGGATAATTTTTTTGAGTTCCATCTAAACCAAACTGTGCAAACATGGGAGAGACATATAAACGAGCGTCTTTTTTCTTCATGCCTTTTAATAGCAGAGGAAGTGCCACGTTGTCTTCTATTGTTCGATAAGGTAATAACAGATCCTTTTGTAGCATATAACTTATATGCCCAGGTTGATTTGTAATATCTTTCCCGTCCAGTAAAACCTTACCCTGATCTGGTGGTATGAGCCCGGAAATTACATTAAATAAAGTAGTTTTTCCTCCACCGCTAGCACCTAGCAAACAGACCAATTCTCCTTGATTGAGTTCAATAGAAATATCTTGAAAAACAGGTTTCCCGTCAAAACTTTTACTGACATTTTTTACTTCTAATTTTTTCATATCAATTAGGGAGATACTCGTTGGTAAAACCATAATCAGGATCAATTTTTCCTTTCAACAGGTTGTTTTCATTTAACCAGTTGAAGAAAGTTGCCCAACGCTTAGCATCAAATTCTCCCCATCGGGTTGCATCATCTTTGTATTTTTTAGCTAGGTAATTCTGACTGGCATATACAAGAGCGCTATTGGACTTTAATTCAGGAGCAGCATCCATCAGGATATCAGCAGCTTCTTTTGGATTTTGTATTGCGTAGTTATATCCTTTAGATAGGGCACTCAAAAATGCTTTAGCAGTTTCCGGGTTTTTATCTAGCCAAGTATTGTTGCCGATGATAACCGGTGTATAGAAATCAAAGACAGGATTGATATTTGCAAATTCAAAGTAATCCGTATCTAGACCTGCTACTTGGCAGGCTACACCAGCCCAACCATAATAAATCCAGATAGCATCTACTGAACCGCTTTTCAAAGCGGATACTTCATCGGTAACAGTAGAAGGAATAAGCTTTACAAGATCAAAGTTGCCACCGTCAGCTTTCATTACATTCCGGAGAATAGCTTTTTCCACATTTAAATCCCAAGTAGCATATTTCTTACCTTCAAGTCCTTTGGGAGTATTCATTCCTTCACCTGCTCGTGAAATGATACCGGAGGTGTTATGTTGAATAACGGCAGCAACTGCTGTAACTGGCATGATTGCATCTTTTACAAAGGCTGGTGCCAAAGAATCCTGGAAAGAAACTCCAAATTGAGCTTTACCTGAAGCTACGAGTGTTACCGCACCGTCTTCAGGAGGTTGAACAACTTTTACATTTAGACCGGCTTTTTCAAAGAATCCTTTTGCCTGCGCTACAAAAATACCTGTGTGGTTTGTGTTTGGAGTCCAGTCCAAAACGATTGTTATAGTATTTTTTTCAGTTTTATTTACGGTGTCTCCACAACCTGTTAAACCGAATACAAGCATGGAGGAGAGTAGTAAAGTGATCAATTTTTTCATACTTTTTTACCTAATTCTTTTTGTCTAAATGTCGATAAGGCATACATTTTTTCTCCGCAAACTCTACTAATGCCATTAGGAGCAAAGAAATAACGGAGATAAGAAAAATCACAGCGAACATTTTGTCAAAAGCAAAGGCTTTTTTAACTCGAGTCATATAAACGCCTAAACCTCCAAAACCTCCAAGCCATTCACTGATAACGGCTCCAACTACACTGTATGCAGCTGCGATTTTTAAACCGGAAAAAAATTGGGGTAGTGCTGATGGGAATTTAATGTAATGAAAAATTTGCAGACGGTTTGCTCCCATAGAACGTAATAAACCTATTGCATCTTTATCTGCATTACGGAATCCTTCCAGAAGACCTACAGTTACAGGAAAGAATGTACAGATTACAATCAAAACAACTTTTGGTGTCATTTCATAACCAAACCATAGCACTAATAAAGGAGCAATAGCAACTGGAGGAACTGTTTGAGTGATAATAAGTATTGGATAGAATGCCTTGTATAAAATATCAAAGGCATCCATTAACACGGCCGCAAAAAAGCCAACAATAACGCCCAATAATAAGCCGATAAAAGCCTCCTGAAGTGTAATCAAGGAGTTTTCCCATAGTAAAGGAAAATCCCCCACAAAAGCCTGTAGCACTTCTATGGGAGAGGGTAGCATGTATGATGGTATCAAATCGGTTGTGCTAACCAACTGCCAGATAAGAAAAAGTACAGCAACTGCAGTGATAGATGGGAGATTACGCTTAAGCATATTTTGCGATCTTTCTGTCAATGGATAGCGTTTCTCCTTTTGGACAATAAACTACCTTGATATAGGCTGAAACTTTTTCTGCACCAGCTTTAATGGCAACATGCTGACACTCTTTGACAATATCCATCAATTGGTTGTAATCATCACCTTCAATGGTGGTTTCAAAAGGTCCGACATGGTAGTTTAAGCCGCTACTTTTAATAAAGGTGATAACCTCATCAACAATACGAAGAAGTTCATTTGGATTAGAGGTAACAGGTAACACTTGGATTGCAACACTTGCTTTCATAATATTTACCTCCAAAATTTAAAAGCCTTTACTGGAAAAACTAGCGAAAGTATTTAGAAGTATGTTTTTATTTTTTTCAAATATATCGTAAATTGACAAACAACTTTTATATGCTTCCTACGCTGGCATTATCTAGATCAGGTAAACGGAGTACAAACTACCCTGTCTCTCAGCCTGTTAATACAAACTCTCCTGCGTTTTTGTTTTTAAAATAAAAACAGGAGACAACCTTTTGGGCGTCTCCTGTAAAATTCTTATGAATGACTCCCTACGTCGGCATTATCCGCATCAGGTTAAAGGGTAAAAGTTTTATAACTTCCTCTCAGCCTGCTAAAACAAGCTCCCCTGTATTTACTTCTCATAAATTTATACACGTGTTTTTGTAAAAACACAAGGGAATTTCCAGAAGAGTACAAAAAAGTGTAATTTTGGAAGCTTTTAGATGAAATTGCTAAGATGAACAATGAATTATATGTTGTCAAACATTTTCTTATGATTAATCGATAGCATTAAAGTTCGTTTTTTATCCATTAATGCGGTTTCAAAAAAATCCAATATTAATTCGTAACTAGAATGAGTTTTATATGGGTTACTTTAATCTGACTTGAAAATTTAACTTGAACGACAAAGTTCCATCAGCCTCTTTTTTAATTGAGGCATATTCATGACGAGTAGTGCTGGAACGTTCTAAATATGCATTTGAAAATAAATAGTCTTCAAATCTGTTACGATCATAGAAATGGTAGCATAAAATTTCACCATCACTTTTTACAACCAAATAACCACCATTTGCATCAAATCTACCACTCCATGCTGTTGCTGGCATCATACCTAACGCAGCAGATGTCAATAAATGTTTAATTTTATAAGAATAGAATGGAGATGAATGTCTGAGATCGTAATTCAAAGGATTAGTATCTGTAATCTTTTCAGCTAATTCTTTTAGTGTTGAAATTCCTGTGTTCAACTGTTCCAGTAATAAATTGGCAATAATAATTGGCAAATCACCATCAAGCATAAGAAGATTGTTTCTAAATGTCGCATTATCAATTTTATCAAAAACTAAAATAGCCCCCTTCCTCTTAATAGCATTAACTCTGTCAATAACTTTGTTACGTTTAGGATTTATTGAATTAATGGTATGTATATCATTATCAGATAATTCCACACCAACAACTTTAAAATTAAAGTTTGTTGCTTTGCTTGCATTCAACAAAGTGGAATCTCCTCCTAATTGAGATTTAATACTAAATCCCATTTCGGAGTTTATTTTTGTCCTACGATCATGCAATATAATTTTTATGTCTGTTTTATCAAAAGATTTTGCTTTTAATGAGTGACAATGAATGCTATTTATAAAAATTTCAGTTTGAGGAATCGAAAAAGCACCATTGTTCTGATTAATGGCTTTTAGTAAGCTCTCCGCTTCTTTAAGAAAAACAGAAGCAGGAATACGCAACAATTCCTCACCTATAGGTGTCTGAACGACAACGTTCTTGTCCTGCAAACTATAATTGAAATTGCCGTCTCTCTCTTGACGAAGAATCATTACAATAGGATAGAATAAGTCTTGAATCTTATTCAGATTCTGATCACCTGCATACACTTTTCCTTCACCCAATAATTTGAGCAAAGTATATATTTCACTCCATTCTCCTTTATTCCCTGTTAATGCCATATTCAATAAATTATGATAGGTTAATTTTCTTGACTATTTCTTCTGCTGTCGCTTGAATGGCAGGAACTGCAACAGAATTACCAAATTGCTTATATGCGGAAGCATCTGCTACACTGATAATAAAATTATCTGGAAAACCTTGCAAACGAGCCCATTCTCTTGGCGTCATTCTACGAATTCCTTCTCTATTGACTTCTCCTTTTATGTTAGTAACAGGAGTAAAATCTTCAAGACGAGAATCAATAACAAGATTACGCTCCCTACCCATACCTCCAACAACAATGGCATTTGCAACTCCATTGTCTGAAATTATTTCATAACCAAAACCGTTGCCCTTTGCTTCGTGTCTCTCTTTATGAGCTACAAGCGTCCTTAGATATTGAGTAGATAAGTAATATTTTGCTGAAACAGTATGCTCTTCTTTAACATCTGCAAATGTTTTGGTTTTGTTTATTGGCGCAGGATATGTAAATTCATTTACGTTTTGATCTTTTCTAAAACCTACGATATAAACTCTTTCTCGATGTTGAGGTACTCCAAAGTGCATTGCATTCACAATCTGGGGATCAGGAACATAATAATCTAGACTCTCTCTTAAAATTCTTAATATAGTCTGAATAGTCTTTCCTTTATTGTGAATAAACAATCCTTTGACATTTTCCAAAAAGAAAGCTTTAGGACGTTTACGACGAATAATCTCAGCCACATCAAAAAATAAAGTACCTCTTGCCTCTTCAAATCCCAATCGTTTACCAGCCAGAGAAAAAGCTTGACAAGGGAATCCCGCACACAACACATCAAAATCATCAGGAATGAATGCTTTTGTACTTTCTTTGGTTATATCACCGAAAGGTACTTCTCCATAATTTAAGAGATAAGTTTTTTGAGCCTGAGGATCCCATTCAGAAGAAAAAACACATTTACCTCCAATGTTTTGCATGGCCATTCTGAAACCACCAATCCCTGCAAATAAATCGATGAATGTAAACTTAGGGTTTGCTATTGGCAAAAACGGCACTGAAAACAAATCCGAGAACAATGAATTTTGATCACTGTTGTTTTTACCTTTTTTTTGATAAAAATTATATATATCCGCTATTAAACCGACAGCTTTACTTTCATACGACTTTTCAGACTTATATCCTTTGTTATGAAGATAGTGAGACACTATCGCCATTTGCTCTTCAAAAGGAATATCAGTGCCATTTTCATTCAAAGAATGAGAAGCACACGTCGGCACCGAAACTTTGTTGCCTCGAAATATTTGCGTAATGGTAAATTTTTCGTCCGCTTGTGTTTTGGTGTTCATATAATCCAAAATTCTATTTAAGCAATTATCAGATTCTTTGATTATTTCCGTTTCCCAAAATCGAAACACTTTCCAACCTTGTGCTTCTAATTGCTCATTAACTTCTCTATCTCTCTTAATATTACGTTCTATCTTTGAATGCCAAAATTCACGATTGCTTTTATGATCGTTTTTTCTTTTTTCCCAATTTCTGCCATGCCAAAATTCTCCATCACAAAATATTGCAATTTTCTTTTTTCGTATAACAAAATCTGGTTTCCCAAAAACTGTTTTATCGTTTTTACGATACCTGATACCAGCATTCCACAACAATTTTCCAAACAAAATTTCAAGCTTAGTGCCTTTTCCTTTGTTTGCCGACATGTTTTTATATCGTTGTTCTTTTGTCAAATAACCCATTGTTTTAAATTTGAGATGGCATATACTTCATCCAAAATTCATAGTACTTATTTTATTTGAAAAATATCTGACTATTACACTAAAAATATAAGCCAACAAAGCTTTTTACAATAAGCCTTTATTTTTCAATTTCGTAAAGAATTCGTAGAATTGCAACAAGATTTTGGAGTGGTCAAAAAAATTTTATGCCCTTTTTATAAGTTTTTGATAAATCTTTATTTTGAATCTTCTTAAATTTCCGTCTCTGATCAAGGCTAATTTTATTTCTTTATTTTTTTGCCATTACGAGGTTTAACTGTTTTTCCATATGTGCTGCGGAAAATAAGGGTATGATTTTTTTAAAATTTATTGCATACCCCTAAACATATCCTTAAATTAAGTGAATGTTAATGAACTATATGGAACGGTTATAAACTAAAAAACCCGCCAAAACCTAATGTTTATGCGGGCTTAGTGGACTTTGTTGAACTTTGCGGAACTGCCTTCTGGTGCCCACGGAGGGATTTGAACCCCCACGTCTCTCAACACATGGACCTGAACCATGCGCGTCTACCAATTCCGCCACGTGGGCAATTTCCTATAAAGTATTTTATTACTTGTAATACATTTTCATGTAAGCTAACTATTCTAGCATTATTAATTTCGAAGTCAATCTTCTTGCGTTTCTATCTGAAAAACTTCAATATTGTATTTTAATTTGTTATATAGACTGAGTATTAACTATCTAAAACTTAAAATTTTATAAAACTTACATTAGAGGCAAATTCCTTTGAGCCAATATTCATATATTGTTCCAAGTCGAGAAGAGATTCTTGATGTATTGAGAAAATCTTCGGGTATACAGAACTTAAAAACAATTGCTAAAGTACTTCATGTAAAACGAGGTGAAATGGAGGGGCTTTCTCGTCGTCTTGACGCCATGCAAAGAGATGGTCAACTAAGTTTTACGGAAGAAGGCGGATATACCATTAAAAGTTCTACGCGTTTTATCGCAGGACGTATTAGTAGTCATCAAGATGGTTATGGTTTTTTGATACCAGACGAGGGCGGGGATGATATTTACTTGTCTGAAAAAGAAATGCAAAAAGTCATGCATGGGGATCATGTACAAGTACGTGTTATTGCAAGTGATAGACGAGGACGTTTTGAAGGTGTAATTGTTGAAGTACTTTCCCGTGCTTATACTCATGTGGTCGGAAGACTTTTGCATGAAAATGGAACATGGTTGATTGCTCCAGAAGATAAAAGAATTACACATGACATAATTGTTGAGAGACCTCCAAAAAATGTTCGTGCTGGACAATTTGTCAATGCAAAATTAATAACACAACCTTCTCGATACTCTCATCCTCTAGCTGAGATTGTTGAAGTGCTCGGCGATATGGAAGATCCTGGTATTGAGATAGAAATTGCGGTTCGTAAATTCGGATTACCCCATATTTTTTCAAAGGAAGCGCTTGCTCATGCAGCAAGTTTGCCTGATGAGGTTCAACGTTCAGATAAAGCAGGTCGAGTTGATTTATGTGATATTCCATTTATCACAATTGATGGTGAAGATGCTCGGGATTTTGATGATGCTGTTTACTGCGAACCTATCAAGATCGGAAAAAAAACAGCTTATCGTTTATTGGTAGCGATAGCGGATGTTAGCTATTATGTAAAACCAAATGATCCGATTGATAAGGACGCTTTGTTACGCTCAACATCAGTTTATTTCCCTCGCAGAGTTATTCCGATGCTGCCGGAAAAACTATCCAATGGCTTATGTTCTTTGAATCCAAATGTTGATAGATTAGCTTTGGTTTGTGATATGGTTATTAGTGAGGAAGGTAAACCAGATGCTTACCAATTCTATCCAGCAGTAATCAAATCTGCAGCGAGAATGACATATACTGCAGTTGCAGCAATTTTGCAAAGTCCTCGTGGGCCTGAAGCAACTATACATGCAGCAATTGTTCCTCAAATTCGTAATTTATTTTCTGTATACAAAGCTCTTTTTGATGCTCGAGAAAAAAGAGGTGCGATTGATTTTGAAACGGTAGAGACCTATATCGTTAGTAATCCAGAAGGAAAAATTGAGAAAATTTTGCCACGCATACGTAATGATTCTCACAAATTAATTGAAGAATGTATGCTAGCAGCAAATGTTTGTGCAGCAGATCTTTTGATTAGACATCAACATCCAGGCGTATATCGTGTGCATGCAACTCCGTCTAGCGAAAAATTAGCTCAAATTCGAGCTTTTCTGGCTCCATTAGGTTTGCGACTAAACGGAGGTGAGGCGCCTCAACCTGCTGATTATGCTGTATTGATTAAACAGGTTTTATCTAGACCAGATGCTCCTTTATTACAAACCATGTTGTTACGATCAATGCAACAGGCAGTTTATAGCCCAGATAATATTGGTCACTTTGGCTTGTCATATCAAGCCTATACACATTTTACCAGTCCGATCAGACGTTATCCTGACTTATTGATTCATCGTGCTATAAAAGCCATTTTGCAGGGTAAACGTTATGAACCAACCGGAATCGATCGACGTCTTTTGAATCAAAATGTTTCAAATTCTGTCCGTCGCCAAATGAATAAGGAAAAACTTGAGGGACGCTTAACAGGAACACCAGAAAATTCTATTTGGCATGCATTGGGATTACATTGTTCCGCTAATGAACGGCGTGCAGATGAAGCATCTCGTGATGTCGAAGCCTGGCTGAAATGTTACTTTATTAAAGATAAATTAGGAGAACATTTTAGTGGCACAATTTCTGGTGTGATGCCGTTCGGTATTTTCGTTCAACTGGATGACTTATATATTGAGGGAATGGTTCATGTAACAGATTTAGGAGCGGATTATTATCATTTTGATGAGGTCCGACACGAGTTACGTGGGGAACATTCTGGTGTTCGCTATCAGTTAACGGATAGGGTAACGGTGCAATTAAGCCGCGTTGATCTTGATAGTCGTCAGATAGATTTAATAATTGTTAGTGGTCCATTTAAAGCAAATACCAAGGGAAAAACTTCTCAAGGGTCAACATCAATATCGCAATCGGTACTTTTTGATCGTGTAAAAAAACAAAATATTACTCAAGTTGCTGGTCAAAAAAAATTGCCGCCAAGAGCAGTTCTTACTGGTAGGAAAAAAGATAACGACACTTCATCTACTAATCAGAAAAAAACAAAGAATCGGAAACGCAAATGAAAAAACGTCTTGTTTTTGGTTTTCATGCGGTTAAAGCACGATTACGGCATGAAGCTGAATCGGTTTATGAAATTTATTATGATGCATCTCGTAATGATCGAAGAATGCAAGATTTATTGCTGTTTGCAAAAGAATCTCAAGTCAAGTTAATTCAAGCGGATGAAAATAGATTATCTAATTTGGCGGGATCGCCTCGGCATCAAGGCGTTGTTGCTCGAGTGCAGATGCTTTCTCCTGCAAGAAACTTAGATGAATTACTTGATGCAATTGAAGAAAAGCCACTTTTACTAATACTTGATGGAATAACTGATCCTCATAATTTAGGTGCGTGTTTACGT
>JAZUNA010000033.1:0-39150 GCA_045603905.1 Oxalobacter sp.
AACGCCATAACCTACTTCCTGTTGGCTGAACTTCTAAAAAAAGCCCATCTCCATCAAAAAGCGTATAAGTTTTTTCTTTTGGCTTGGCACTTTCTACTTGTTTTGGGGAAAGAGGTTTAATAATTCTAGGCATAAAAACCCACTTTTTTGGTACAGGAATTTTTAGTACATATTTTCATGTACCAATATATGTACCAAAAAGATGCGGACGTTGCAACACTCGAACGAACTGCTAGAAACTAAAAAACCCGCTAAAACCTAGTGTTTATGCGGGCTTAAAAGACTTTAACGAACTTAGAAAAACTTATCTTTGGCGGAAGAGGTGGGATTCGAACCCACGGATGCTCTCACATCGCCGGTTTTCAAGACCGGTGCATTCAACCGCTCTGCCACTCTTCCGAGACAACAGATTATACATAAGCTTTTGCCAATTTGGCTAGAAAATAATTAATCTGGCAAGAAAATTTGTTGCAAATCACTCAAAAAAAGCATCCCTTTTTCTGTGGGACGAATAATGTTCGCATCACAAAACAGTAATCCTTTTTTTTCTGCTTTTCTTAAATAAGGCTGAATAGAGTCTAAGGATAAACCAGTTCTTTCTTCATATAATCTTGGATGAAAACCTTTTGTTAAACGTAAAGCATTTAACATAAACTCAAAACCAAGATCTTCATTTGTTAAATCAAACTCTTCCTGAATAGCCTTTCCTTTACTCATTTCATGCATATAAGTAGGTGGCTGACTATAACGAGTTTGACGAATAACTTTTCCATCAATTGTTATTTTCGAATGTGCTGCAGCACCAATACCAAGGTAATCCCCAAAAAGCCAATAATTTATGTTATGTCGACATTGTCTATTAGGCTTAGCATAAGCAGATACTTCATAATGATCATAACCTGCTTTAGCTGCAGCAATTTCAATCATATCCTGCATATCTGCAACGGTATCTTCATCTGGTAAATCAGGTGGATTGAATGCAAAAAAAGTGTTTTGTTCAATCGTCAACTGATATAACGAAAGATGTGCGGAATTATATGAAATAGCCATATTCAAATCTGCTTCCAGATTTTCTCTGGTTTGATGCGGCAACGCATACATCAAGTCCAAATTAACATTATCAAAATGTTTAAATGCTATTTCTATTGCATTTTTGGCCTGCGTCACATCATGAACGCGAGACAAAATATCAAGATGTTTCTGATTAAAACTTTGAATACCAATTGATAAACGATTTATACCTGCTTCACGAAAGGCTTTAATCTTATTTTCATCGAATGTACCTGGATTTGCTTCAAGCGTAATTTCAACATCAGGTACCAAATTTACTGAGTTACGTAAAAAAAACATTAAATCGTTCACCACTGTACCGGAAAGAAGACTAGGTGTTCCTCCCCCAATAAAAATGGATGAAATTTGCCTTCCATGAATTAGAGATAGTGAAGAATTCAAATCTTGTTTTAAAGCTTCTAAGTATTCTTGCTCTGGAAGAGCAGATGAAATTGCATGTGAATAAAAATCACAATATGGACACTTTTTTCTACACCAAGGAATATGAATATACAGAGAAAGAGGAGGTAATAAATCAAAATTTAAAGACTTCTCCTCTCTTTTATTCTCCATACATGAGGAACCCAATATCATCTTAATTTTTCTATTAATATACGCAAAGCTTTTCCACGATGGGAAATACGATTTTTTTCTTCTGGAGAAAGTTCAGCAGCCGTTTTACCTAATTCGGGTAGCCAGAAATGAGGATCATAACCAAACCCATTTTCCCCTTTAGGATCAGAAACAATCACCCCATGCCAACTAGCATCCGCAATAACAGGTTGTGGATCATTAGGATGCCTTACATAAACTAGTACACAATAATAATTAGCTGATTTATTTTGAAATGGAGTAAGTTCAGCAATAAGTTTTTTGTTATTCAACAAATCTGAACCATGTTCTCCTGCATACCGTGCAGAAAAAACACCAGGAGCCCCACCAAGACTATCAACACAAATACCTGAATCATCAGCAAGTGCTGGCAACCCTGTCATTTTTGAAGCATGTCGTGCTTTATTTAATGCATTTTCCAAAAATGTCACATATGGTTCAGGCGCATCAGTTACATTAAAGTCCGATTGAGGACAAATATCCCAACCTAACGGAGAAAGCATTTCCCTTAGTTCTTTAAGTTTTCCTCTATTGCCTGATGCCAATACAATTTTCTGGAGCATACTAGTTTTGTTTGAATAATTGATAAAAGGTAAAAAAATCCACTAATATGGAACATCAATACCTAAAATAGTTTTCTGCAAACCTATTAATTCTGAAATCCCTTTATGTGCCATTTTTAACATGCTATCAAGGGCATCTCGATTAAATACATCTCCTTCCGCTGTACCTTGCAACTCTACAAACATTCCCTCTTCAGTCATGACAACATTCATATCTGTGTCACACATGCTATCTTCCTGATAATCAAGATCAAGCATAGGAATTCCATTTACTATTCCAACAGATACAGCAGCTAAAAAATGACGCAAAGGAATTTTTTCGATAATACCGTCGTCAACCATTTCATTAAATGCATCATAAGCAGCGATCATTGCACCACAAATAGATGCCGTACGTGTACCACCATCAGCTTGAATAACATCACAATCAAGCTTTAAAGTACGCTCGCCAAATGCATTTAAATCAAATGCAGCTCTTAAAGAACGTCCTATTAAACGTTGTATTTCCTGTGTACGTCCTGATTGTCTTCCTCTTGCAGCCTCACGATCTGAACGTGTGTGTGTTGCACGTGGCAACATCCCATATTCTGCAGTTAACCAACCACGACCCGTACCACGTAAAAAGGATGGAACACTATCCTCTATACTAGCAGTACAAATAACCTTGGTGTCTCCAAAAATTGTCAAAACAGAACCTTCCGCATGACGAGTAAATCCGCGTTCAAAAGAAATTGGACGCAATTCGTCAACTTGTCGACCAAATGATCGCTGGAGTTCTGGTGGAGTCATATCTTTTGTTTCTGAATCAGGCATCTTGTATATAAAAAAGTTTATGGAATTAATAATAATGCCACTGAAAATGTTTACTGAAAACCATTTTCTTTAAGAATAAAAAGGAAAAAGAAATACAAAAAACTTTAATAAAAACTTGCAACCTATTGTTTATTATTTATTTTAAGCAATTTCATTTTGCCAAAAAGATCTTGCATTTTCTGATTTTGAATAAAAGATAAATTATATGGATGTTCTGAATAAACCTGAGAAAAAAGTGATACAGATTCAATTTTCGATAATCTTTCAGCAATCTTCCCCCATAAAACAAGTGTTGGAAAAGGTTTTTTAAATTCAATTGCATGATTAGCTAATGAATCGAATATTGTCTGTAAAAATGGCATCCATGCAGATGCCTCTTTTACAGGTAACACATTTTTTCGAAAAACCAAAGTCGCATTCAACAACAAGAAGCCATTATCAAGTAATGCTTTTTGCAATTCATTAAGTTGTGTGATGTAGGGAAAGTTTTCCCCCTGTTTTTCTAAAACAATTCGAGATACAGCATTTCCACTTGTATCACTAGACTGCAAAGTATTTTCTGCAACCAATAGCATTTTTAAAAAATTTCGAAGCGATGTTGCTCGATTTACTTGCTTTGAAAATCCTTTTTCAGACCAAATATTCTGTACTGCACCATCCATAAAACAGTACCCCGTTGCACTATCTTCTCTTGGATAGGGCCCCTCTCCTACCAAAACATAACGCACCTTCTGCATTGGTTGAGAAAATGCAGAAAAAAGTCTATTTTTTGTAGGCAAAAAATTACTTTTTTCTAATTCTGAAAAATAATTACTATTTCTTGTAGCAACATCATAAATAGCTTTTTCTAAAACTGAATGCCAACTAGGATGAGCTTTTTTCAATGACTCAATAATAAAAACTGGGAATTTCATTTTTTTTTAGATGTTTGGATAATTTGATCAAAAATATTAGCGCCAAAAGCTCTCTCCTTTAGAAGACGCAATCGGTCACGAACTTTTGCTGCCTGCTCAAATTCCAAATTTTTTGCATGATTGAGCATTTCTTTTTCTAATCGTTTTATCTCTTTACTCAATTGTTTTTCATTCATCGAATCATAATGAGCTTGATCCTTCTGAATTAAAACTTCTTGCCGTGCTTGCTCTGAATGGAAAACACCATCTATTAAATCTTTTACTTCTTTTAAAATGCCTGAAGGTGTAATGTGGTGTTCTTCATTGTAGGCAATCTGCTTTTTCCTTCTTCTCTCAGTTTCCTTAATGGCTCGTTTCATTGAATCTGTTTGAACATCCCCATATAAAATCGCCGTTCCATTGAGGTTTCGTGCTGCACGGCCAATAGTTTGGATGAGGCTACGTTCAGAGCGCAAAAAACCTTCTTTATCCGCATCTAAAATTGCAACGAGAGAAACTTCAGGAATGTCCAACCCTTCCCTTAATAAGTTGATCCCAACCAACACATCGAAAGCTCCAAGACGCAAATCACGAACAATCTCTACCCTTTCAACCGTATCAATATCGCTATGCAAATAACGAACCTTTACACCATTTTCATTTAAAAAATCGGTTAATTGTTCAGCCATCCGTTTTGTTAATGTTGTTACGAGAACTCGTTCACTTTTTTCAACTCTATCTTTAATTTCAAATAACAAATCATCAACTTGTGTTGATGCTGGTTTAACAAAAATCTGTGGATCAACCAAGCCCGTTGGACGAACAACTTGTTCTACAACTTGATCCGAAAGCGAAAGTTCATATTCTGCAGGAGTTGCAGAAACAAAAATGGTTTGTCCAATTTTGCTAATAAATTCATCAAAACGTAAAGGACGATTATCTAATGCAGAAGGTAAACGAAAACCATAATCGACCAAATTCGTTTTACGAGATCGGTCTCCGTTATACATGCCGTTTAATTGCCCAATCATGACATGGGACTCATCTAAGAAAAAAAGTGTATTGCTATGAAGATAATCAACTAAAGTAGGAGGTGGTTCTCCTGGTTTTGCTCCTGTAAGATGGCGAGAATAATTTTCAATTCCTTTAGTAAACCCCATTTCCTGCAACATTTCTAAATCAAATCGAGTACGTTGATCTAGTCTTTGCTCCTCAACAAACTTTCCATTTTGTAGAAAAAACTCTTTTCTTTCTCTTAATTCATCTTTAATCGTTTCTATAGCACGTAAAACTGTCGCTCTTGGAGTGACATAATGAGAACCTGGATAAATTGTAAAGCGAGGTATACGTTGAATAACTTTACCTGTTAGAGGATCAAAAAATTGTAAAGTTTCTATTTCATCATCAAACATTTCAATCCGTAATGCATATTCAGCATTTTCAGCAGGAAACACATCGATAACATCCCCACGAATTCGAAAAGTACCCCGTGAAAAATCCAATTCATTTCTTGTATACTGCATTTGCACTAACCGAGAAATAACATCCCTTTGAGAAACTTTATCTCTTTCCCGCAAAGTTAAAATCATCTGGTGATATTCATTCGGATTTCCTATTCCATAGATAGCAGAAACTGTTGCCACAATTACAACATCGTTTCGCTCCATGATAGATTTCGTACAAGATAAGCGCATTTGTTCAATATGATCATTAATTGCAGAATCTTTCTCAATAAAAAGATCACGTTGAGGAACATAAGCTTCAGGCTGGTAATAATCATAATAACTAACAAAATACTCAACCGCATTATTTGGAAAAAACTCCCGAAATTCGCTATATAGTTGAGCTGCTAAAGTTTTATTTGGCGCAAAAACAATAGCTGGTCGCCCGGTTTTGGCAATAACATTTGCCATTGTGTATGTTTTGCCGGATCCTGTTACTCCCAATAATGTCTGGTATGCCAAACCATCATTAAGACCCTCAATTAGTTTATCAACTGCCTCCGGTTGATCTCCTGAGGGTGGGAATGGTTGATACAATTGAAATGGAGAATTGGGAAAGGTAACAATTTTTCCTTTATCTTTTTTTACAGAAAATAGCGATAAGTGCGGCATTAATTCCCTACCTTTGATAATATGTCGGTTGCGTCAGAATCAAAAAAATATAAAAATTCTGAGTAACTTAAATGCCGGAAAATAATTTGTTATAAACAAAATTAAATAACAATTCTTTCCGGGTAATATTAAATGGTAACACGATGAGCATGTCTATACCGGAATCCATATTTTCAGCCATACCGATGGCCCCGCGTGATCCTATTTTAGGTATCACCGAAGCATTTAATGCCGACCAGAACCCTCAAAAAGTTAATCTTGGTGTCGGTGTTTATTATGACAATAATGGCAAAGTACCTTTGCTAAAGTGCGTACAAAAAGCCAAAGCTTTAATTCTGGAAAAAGCAGTACCACATACCTATCTGCCAATTGATGGTTTGGCTGATTATACTGCTGCTGTCCAGAAAATGATTTTTGGAGAAGATTGTCTCGCATATCAAGAAAAACGCATTGTGACAACACAAGCATTAGGTGGAACAGGAGCCTTAAAAATTGGAGCTGATTTCATTCGCCGTTTTCTTCCTAATTCACAAGTTTGGATCAGTGACCCAACTTGGGCAAACCATCGAGCACTATTTGAAGCAAGTGGTTTTACTGTCAATACCTATCCCTACTATGATGCAGAAACACGTGGTATAAATTTCAACGCCATGTTAGCTGAATTTAAATCCATGCCTGAGGGATCTGTTGTGATTATGCATGCATGTTGCCATAATCCGACCGGTATAGATCTTTCCGAGACGCAATGGAATGAAATTATCTCTATCGTTAAAGAACGTTCTCTAATCCCATTCCTTGATATGGCTTATCAAGGATTTTCAAAAAGTTTAGAGGAAGATGGGCAAGTTATTAAACAATTTGCTGATAATTGTTCTTATGTTTTTGTATCTAACTCTTTCTCTAAATCATTCTCACTTTACGGTGAGCGCATAGGTGCATTTAGTTTAGTAGCAAAATCTGAAGATGAGGCGACACGTGCTCTTTCTCAAATTAGAAGAGTTATTCGTACGAATTATTCAAACCCTCCTCGTCATGGTGCCGAAATCGTAACGCATGTTCTAACCTCACCCGAATTATATACATTATGGAGTGATGAATTATCTGAAATGCGTTCTCGTATTGCTGATATGAGAGAAAAATTAGCAAAACACTTATCCACTTTAAAAAAAGATACGGATTTTAGCTACATTACTCAACAAAACGGGTTATTTTCTTACTCTGGTTTAACAAAAGAACAAGTTGAACAATTACAAAACCAATATTCTATCTTTGCTGTAGGTACAGGTCGAATTTGTGTTGCTGCTTTAAATTCAAATAATATTGAGCGAGTTGCTAACGCAATTGCACAAGTAATGTAATTAATTTCTTAAAAAAAACCGTCGTATATTGCGTATATACGACGGTTTTTATATTGAATTCAAAAAAAGCTACAAACAACTGCTAAATAGACAGTACTGTTTTACTAAATGCAGTTTCCTTTTCTACAGAAATAACCATTCTATTCTCATCAGAAGGCATTCCTAAAAATTCCAAGTCTTGACTTCTAGCTCTATTTGATGAAAGCAAACATGCAAGTAACAGTACAGCTCCCATCCACCAGAGCATACTCTTCCATTGCATAATCAAACTCCTAAAAATTTCCTTAGAAAGAATTGTAACAAATAAACTGGAATGAAATTATTATAAATCTAGTCTTGGAAAAATATTTTATATGTTTGTCTTTTTAATTGCCTTTTTGTTTTTTTCAATGAAATCAGTTCGTTCCCGCATGATTTCTTCTAACCTTCTTTGCGCTCGCAAACTACCTTGGTCAGCTGCTTTGGTATACCAAAAAATCGCTTTATTCATTTCCTGTTCCACACCATTTCCAGAATCGTATGCAAGACCAAGTTCATATTGTGCAGGTAAAAAACCTTGTTCTGCCGCCTTAACAAACCAATAGAGCCCATATTTAATATCTTGTCTTACCCCAATTCCACGAAAATACATAAAACCAACTGTACCTTGTGCTTCTATATGCCCTTGTTCAGCCGCTTTTTGCAACCACATCATGGCTTCACTATAACTAGATGAAATACCTTTCCCTTCAAAATACGCTTCACCTAACATGAACTGAGCTTCTGGATTACCCTGTTCGGCTGATTTCTTAAACCAAAACAAACCTTTTTCATAATCACGATCAACCCCATGTCCTTCAAAATAAACAACTCCTAAACGACATTGGGCATCATCATCTCCTTTATTTCCTAAATCGGTAAGTTGACTAATTTTTTCCTGCAATTGTGATTGAGATACATCTTCATATAAAAGAGAACCACCACAAACGCCATAAACAGAATTTGTGTAAATAAAAAAAAGGCTAAATAAAACGACGGAAAAATATATCTTTAAATCAGCCTTTATTCTCGTAGCCAATTTGCTTTTCATTTTTATATTTTTATCGGCAATCACTTAACCGACCAGAATGACAATTACACCAATCTTTAATTCCATCACTTTCTTGTGTAGATGATTTTTTTCCTGATAATGAACGGGACTCTAATAATTCTATTGCCTGCTGATTACCTTTGTTAGCAGCACGACACAACCAAATCGTTGCTTTTTGCCAATCCTTCGGCACACCCTTTCCTTCTGCATAAAGCAACCCTAAAAGATATTCACTATCAGCATATCCTTGCTTTGCTGATTCAACTGCCCATTTCTCAGCATAACTAAAATCTCGTTCAACACCTTGTCCATATAAATACATTTCTGCTATTTTAAATTGTGCTTCTGCTTTATTTTGCTCAGCTGCTTTCATGTACCAAAAAAATGCTTGCTTCGTGTCTGCTTGCACAATATCTCCCATAGCATATATTTGCCCCATCATCATTTGTGCATCAGCATCTCCTTGTTCAGCTTTTTCCTTATAAAATGGCAAAACATTTTTGATGGTGTATTGAGTTCGATTTTTTTGTACATCAGTTTGTTGCAAAACATCTTGAGTAAATGCTTTTGTTGTTAACAACAAAAAAAACACTAATACCGATCCCCATATTTTTACTTTCATGGTTTATTTCCAAGCGTAATATTATTTATATAAACAAAATAACATCCAAATATTTTTCATAATGCACTATTACATTATTTATATGCAACAAAAAATATTTGTTAACTATATGAAGCTAATAAAAAAGACGACCATGGAGTATTTCCATGATCGTCTTTTTATCAAAAGCATTATGTTATTTTGATGATCTATCAACTAAAACCGGAATCTTGCAAAGAGACAAAACTTTAGAAGTAACACTACCCAAAATCAGTTGTCCTAAACCAGAACGTCCATGTGATCCCATAAAAATCAAATCACAATTTTGCTCTTCAGCAACTTTGACGATTGCATTTGCAGTGGCATCAGAAAAAACTATACTGCAAGAACATTTGATCCCTGCTTTTTCTGCTGCATCTTCTATTGGTTTTAAATACTCTGCACCTGTTTTTCTCATCAACTGTAAATATTCCTCCTCAATAGGATAAGTTGGTGGAACAATTTCAATATAAACAGGATATTGATACTCTGGAGCAACATAAACACCGACCACTTCCGAACGATTTTCTGCTGCAAAAGCAATACCATTTAATGCCGCTGCCAAAGATGTTTCAGAACCATCTGTTGGAATTAGAATTTTTTTAAACATAAAAAACCTTTCTTTTGAGCAGAAAAGATCACTATCATATTGATCTTTTATTTTTTATAACATTCTGATATTTTGAACATTATTTGTTTTGTTGTTCCTTAAAAAGAAATCAATTACTCCAACTCCTCAAGACGAATACGAACAACTTCTCCCATTACAGTATCAATTTGTTCTATTTTTTGAATTGCCGCGTCAATATTTTTTTCCTGAGTTTGGTGCGTCAGAATAATAATATCTACTAATGTTTCACCTTCACGTGGTTCTTTTTGAAGGAAAGCATCAATAGAAATTCTTAAATCTGCAAGAATTCGAGTAATATCAGCTAAAACACCTGGCTGATCTTTTACTTTCATTCGTAAATAATAACTAGTTGTTACCTCCGACATAGGAAGAATCGGAGTATTATTCATAGCATCTGGTTGGAATGCTAACGGCGGAACTCTATGTTCAGGATTAACGGCTTCAACACGCGCAATATCTACCAAGTCTGCAATAACAGCAGAGGCAGTAGGTTCAGATCCTGCTCCTTTTCCGTAATACAATGTTGCACCCACAGCATCACTGTTTACTAGAACAGCATTCATTGCACCTTCCACATTAGCAATTAAACGTGACTCTGGAATCAATGCTGGGTGTACACGTAACTCGATACCGTTTTCCATTCTGCGTGTAATACCAAGTAATTTAATGCGGTACCCCAATTGCTCAGCGTACAAAATATCAAGAGAATCTAATTTTGTAATTCCTTCAACATATGCTTTGTCAAATTGAACAGGAATACCAAAAGCGATAGCAGACATCAATGTTGCTTTATGAGCAGCATCTATTCCCTCTATATCGAAAGTTGGATCGGCTTCAGCATAACCTAGAGCCTGTGCTTCTTTTAAGACTGTATCGAAATCCAAGCCTTTTTCTCGCATTTCAGACAATATGAAGTTGGTTGTACCATTAATAATTCCAGCAACCCATTCGATACGGTTGGCTGTTAGCCCTTCTCTTAACGCCTTAATTATAGGAATACCGCCAGCAACAGCAGCCTCAAAAGCAACTGTTACACCTTTTTCTTGAGCAGCACTAAAAATTTCATTCCCATGAACAGCTAATAATGCTTTATTAGCGGTAACGACATGTTTGCCATTTTCTATCGCTTTGAGCACGAAATTTTTTGCTGCATCGTAACCACCAATTAACTCGACAACAATATCAATATCTGGATTCGTAACAATTAAATTACCATCAGCTACGACTTCACATTCGCCATTTATAATTGCTTTTGCACGATCTACATTACGATCTGCTACCATCGTAATTTTTATTTCACGACCAGCTCTTCCACGAATTTCCGTTTGATTTCGTTTTAAAACATCCCAAGTACCTGAGCCAACCGTACCTATTCCCAATAATCCTACTTTAAGTGGTTCCATATTTAGTGAAATATAAAAATTGAATAATTCAAGATAACTATTGACTCATACTGTGTCAATACTCTCTATTCATAGTGCCAAATAAATGTATAAAAAACCGGGATTTTGCCAGAAAATGGAAAATCCCGGTTAAAACTTTTGCCTTAATAGCCTATTTTAAATTATTTTTTCTTTTTTATCTGTCATACCAGTTTATCTGTTCCCATACGCTTACGATAATTTTCAAGAAAACGCTCTATACGACGTAAAGCCTTTTCTAAATCATCAGAAGTTGGTAAAAAGACCACTCTAAAATGATCAGGAGCAATCCAATTGAAACCTGTTCCTTGCACAATTAGAACTTTTTCCTCTTCTAATAACTTATAAGCAAAATCTTTATCATCTTCAATTGGATAAATCTTAGGATCCAAACGAGGAAACATATAAAGAGAAGCTTTTGGTTTTACACAGCTAACACCTGGAATAGAAGATAAAATGTTATATGCCAAATCCCGTTGACGTGTTAAACGCCCATTAGGAGCAACAAGATCATTAATACTTTGATACCCGCCAAGTGCAGTTTGAATAGCAAATTGCCCTGGAACGTTAGCACAAAGACGCATAGAAGCTAACATATCAAGTCCTTCTATATAATCCTTTGCATGCCTTTTTTCACCAGAAACAACCATCCATCCACTTCTGTACCCACAAGAACGATAATTTTTAGATAGACCATTCAAAGTAATAAATAAAACATCATCGGCTAATGAAGCAATTGACGTATGCGTTGCCCCATCGTATAAACATTTATCATAAATCTCATCTGCAAAAATAATCAGATTGAATTCCCGTGCCAAATCGACAATTTTTTGCAAACATTCTTTTGGATACAATGCGCCTGTTGGATTATTTGGATTAATTATAATAATAGCTTTCGTTCTATCAGTAATTTTCTTCCTCATATCATCGATATCAGGCAACCAATCATTTTTTTCATCGCAAATATAATGAATCGGTGTCCCACTAGAAAGTGATACAGCAGCAGTCCATAAAGGATAATCAGGTGCAGGAACCAATACCTCATCACCATGATTTAATAGCCCTTGCATGCTCATCACAATTAATTCTGATGCACCATTCCCAATATAAATATCTTCAATTTCTACGCCATTAATTTTTTTCTCTTGCGTATATTGCATAATTGCTTTACGTGGCGCAAATAACCCTTTTGAATCTGTATAACCCGCCGCATTCTGCATATTACTGATCATATCCTGGACAATTTCATCCGGCGGATCAAAACCAAATACAGCTAAATTACCAATATTTAGTTTCATGATTTTTTGCCCTTCTTCTTCCATTTGTTTGGCTCTTTGAAGGACAGGTCCCCTGATGTCATAACAAACATCTAGCAGTTTTTGCGATTTTTTTACAGGTTGCATTTTAGTTTCCCTTGACGAATTGCACGGGAATGATGCTTATTACTAAACCTTTTCAAGCTTTAATAACAGCAGGCATTCTTTTAGGATATACAGTTTACACCTTTACGACAGTTAATGTACCTTTATTAAACAATTAAAACACTAGAATATTTAAAGGAATAACAATCAAAACACTTTTTTGTGTTTAATAATTACTTTTAGGATTTATGGAATTGATTCAAAACCAAGATCTGGCTCCTTATAGCATTACTTCATATACCGAAAAAAGTATTGTTATTAACAAAGTCACTTATTCTTCTAATCTGTTAATTCTTCCTGATACAGGTCCTGCTCTTTGGAAAGTATCTGATTTTGATAATCTAAATATCAATGATTTTTACTTAGTTTTTGATTCAAAACCAGATTTGTTACTAATCGGGACCGGAATTAAGCAACGTTTTCTTACTCCAAAACTTCTTGTAGAACTTTCTTCGAAAAAAATAGGTGTTGAGTATATGAATACACTAGCAGCATGTCGAACTTTCAATTTACTCATATCAGAAGGTAGACGTGTTGCTTCTGCACTTTTTGTAATGACATGATATGATTTTGAAAGATTTATCAACTCATTCCCCTATTCTTGTTATATTCTTGTTATACAAAAATATACATAATCTGTATTGATTTTTAAGCTGGAGTTTCATATGTCTAACCAAGCGGCTGTTATTGGTCAAAAAATACCTGAATTTAAAGCTGAAGCTACATTAGGTGGTTTTTCCTTATCAAACTATGAAGGAATAATTCTCGTTTTATATTTTTATCCTCGTGACAATACTCCTGGTTGTACACAACAAGGTATTGATTTTCGCGATCGATACAGTGAATTCCAAAATGCAGGTGCTTCGATAGTGGGGATAAGCCGTGACAGCATGCGTTCACACGAAGGATTCGCACAAAAATATGATCTTCCTTTCCCACTCATCTCTGATACAGATGAAAATGTCTGTAATTTATTTGAAGTTATAAAAGCAAAGAAAAGTTATGGAAAAATTGTCCATGGAATTGAACGTAGTACTTTTCTAATTGACGCTTCAGGAAAACTTGTCCAAGAATGGAGAGCTGTAAAAGTAGAAGGACATGTTGAAGAGGTTTTAGAAGCCGTTAAAAATTTGGCTAAATAAAGTACTTATAGAATCCATGGTTTGTTTGTAAAAACTGATAATAGGTAAGTACCCTATTGTTACTTGAATCGTCGAGGTTGCAATGCCACTTCCAAAAATGCCAACTAAACCAGCTGATATGCTAAAACCTGATGATATTAAATCAACAAAATCATCAAAGAAATCAAGTAATAAAACTGTTTCCGCAAAAACAACTAAGGAAGTATCAAAAAAAGCTGCAAATGTAACAAAACAAAAAACAGTTACGGAACAAAATACTCCTGTCACACCTTCTCGTTCTATTTCGGAAACTATTCCTTCAGCCAGACCTATAAGAAAAAAATTGGCAAAAACCTCTTTGCAATCTCCAGTAAGCCGTGCTGCTAGCAAATCAGGTGAAACCAAAATGTTTGTTTTGGACACCAATGTATTGATGCACGACCCTACTGCTCTTTTCCGCTTTGAAGAACACGATATCTTCTTGCCTATGCTCACTCTTGAAGAAATGGATGATCATAAAAGAGGCTCTTCTGATGTCGCGCGTAATGTAAGACAAGTTTCACGATATCTTGATGCATTAGTTGCCAATGTCGATGAGATGCATCTTGACGATGGAATACCTTTAAATAAACTCGGCAATACAGAAGCAGGAGGTCGTCTTTACTTTCAAACACGCCTACAACCAACTGAATTGCCTCAAGGTCTTCCTAAAATAAAAGATGACAATCACATATTGGGAATTATTCCCGCTTTAATGGCAACATACCCTGGACGAGCTATCGTTTTGGTATCAAAAGATATCAATATGCGTATTAAAGCACGTGCATTGGGACTTGCTGCTGAAGATTATTTTAATGATCAAGTTCTTGAAGACTCCGATCTACTTTATTCAGGAACAATGGAGCTACCAGAAAATTTCTGGGAAATTCATGCAAAAAACATTGAATCTTGGCAAGAAAATTCGCCTCATGGAGTAAGCAATACTTTTTACCGTATAACAGGACCTCTCGTCCCTTCAATGGTTCTAAACCAATTTGTTTATTTAGAAGCTAAAAACGGTGAAATTCCTTTTTATGCACAAGTAAAAGAAATCAATGGAAAAACAGCCGTTTTAAAAACCATACAAGACTATACTCATCAAAAAAATAACGTTTGGGGAATTCTCGCTCGTAATAGAGAACAAAATTTTGCTTTTAACATTTTGATGGATCCTGAATGCGATATTGTGACTTTAGTAGGGCAAGCTGGTACAGGTAAAACACTTCTTGCATTAGCTGCTGGAATTACTCAAGTTCTTGATTCAAAAATTTACAATGAGGTCATCGTAACTCGCGTAACGATTCCTGTCGGTGAGGATATTGGCTTTTTGCCGGGTACAGAAGAAGAAAAAATGTCTCCATGGATGGGAGCATTTGACGACAATATGGAAGTACTCAACAAAAACACTCACCAAGAAGGTGGCGAATGGGGTCGTGCTGTCTCCCACGATCTAATCAGATCTCGTATATCTGTTAAGTCTTTAAATTTCATGAGAGGAAGAACTTTCATCGATAAATTCCTTATTGTTGATGAAGCACAGAATTTAACTCCAAAACAAATGAAAACATTGATTACACGTGCAGGACCAGGAACCAAAATTGTATGTTTGGGTAATATAGCTCAAATTGATACACCTTATTTAACAGAAGGATCAAGTGGCTTGACCTATGTTGTAGATCGTTTTAAAGGTTGGAAGCATAGTGGACATGTCATGTTAGCTAGAGGAGAACGTTCTCGTTTAGCTGATTATGCAAGTGAGATCTTGTAAATGATCGCAAAAACACAACAGCATCGATATCAAGTAATCAAAGGTAATATTTTTATTGGAGAATGCCCAAACTTGAGGGATGCTGTTTTGTTGGCAGCAAGTTATGATGGCCATGCTGCAATGTTTATGCGTGACAAGCATGGCTTTATGAGTTTTTTTGCTAGCCGCCATCAAATACCTTCTCATGAATATGTTCCTGCACCTTGTGATGCCTTTCGTCCTTGGTCTCCACTTAAAGATGAAATAGAAGCTAAAGAACATGTTGCAAAATTAATCGTTGAAAGTGGAGAACTGCACTTTAAACATAAGGACCTTAAGATAGTGACTTTAATTAATAAATAATTTTGCTAAAAAAACAAAAGCCATCTTACTTTTTTTAAAGCCTGTCATAAAATATCAACTGGGTTTTTAGAAAAACAAAGGATTTTTCATGTATAAGCGATTCTTGACTTACCTACTCCCGATTCTTGCCGTTTGCTTACTTACAGCATGTGTTTCAAGAAATGAAGTATGTCATACATGCCTTGAAAGAACCGATGAAAGATTAATGGATGCCGCTGCACAATTGTATCCTGATGCTGTTCAGCGTTTGCTTAAAGAAGGAGCTGCAATTAATGCGAAAGACCAATATGGAGAAACGCCTCTTATGAAAGCCCTAAGACAACCAGAATCCAGATCACTCGAAAATTTACGACCATTACAAAATACCATTAAAGTTCTTTTAAATGCTGGAGCAGATATTGATATTGTTAATATCCATGGTGAAGAAACGTTAAATTTAGCATTAGAAACTGGCAATATTGAAGTAATAAAATTATTGGATAGTCATATGTCTCAAAAAGACAGAAATGCCATGTTCATGCAAGCTCTTTCCAATAAACAATACGATATAGCTTGGTATCTTATTGAGTCAGGGGCAAATCCAACACAAGTCAATAATCAAAATCAATCCGCTTTACATTTAGCTGTTAATACATCGCAACCTCATTTGAAACTTTTTCATTACTTGCTAAACTCAAATGATATTAAGTTAATGGATGTAAATGGAACCACACCCATTATGACGGCATGTGCAAATGCAGTTCCTGTTGATATTGTTAAAGCACTTATTGAAAAAGGCTCTGATATTAATGATCGTTTCAATAAAAACAATTTGCTTTATCTTGCTTTAACAGCACCAACAGAAAATATTGATTTAATAAAATATCTCTTAAACAACGGTTTCAGAGCAAATGAAGTTGCAGAAAATGGTCAACCATTTATTGTTATTACCGCAAAACTTGATCGTATTCATAGCGCAAAAGCTTTAGCAGATGCTGGTGCAGACACATCTGTTTTAGATAAATATGGAGAGACAGCATATCACTCTCGACTCAATATTTTATCCTTTTAACTTTTGTAGTTTTAAATACAAAATCAATAAACAGAAATAAATATTCTATTGGAATACATATAAAATAAAACACCCTCATCACTAAAAATAGTAATGAGGGTAAAAGTCTATATATTTTAAATTTTTAAGAATCTGATGCTGCTAACGAAATAAGTCTTTGCTTAGCAATTTCATCTCCAGCATCCGCTGCTTTTTGATACCATTTCTTGGACAATTCCATATCTTTTTCTGTTCCTCGACCAGTTTCATACATCAATCCCATATAGAATTGAGCATCTCTAGAAACAAAAGAATTGCGTTTCATAATTTGCCCTACTGTTCGCGTATACATTTCTCCATACACAACAACTTGACCAAAAATAACTTCCAAACCATGGTTTTTCTTATCAGTAAATTTTCTTTCAGCAGCTTTTTTGTACCAATCAAAGGCTTTCTTATAATCCTGTTCAACAAATTTACCATTGTAATAAATCATTCCCAGTTGGAAAGCTGCATGTACATCACCCATTTCGGCTGATTCATTTAAATACTTCAATCCTTCTTCAGTATTTTGAGAAACACCCTTTCCTTCAATATATAAAGTACCTAAACGTTGCCTTGCCCCAATTTCAACTGATGAATTAGACGCTTTTTTATACCAATGTATAGCTTGTTCTTTATTCCTCTTAACACCAACTCCGTCTTCTAAAAAAGCCCCCATTAAAAGCTGAGATATGACATTACCGTGCATTGCAGATAATTGAGCCCATCTGACTGCTTGTATATAATTTCTTCTTACACCCAGTCCTTCCAAGTACATTATTGCAACCAACATTTGTGCATTTGGTTCACCTTGTTCTGCAGCTTTTCTAAACCAAAATAATGAACTGCGATGATCAATTCTTCCACCAACCCCAGCTGAACACATAATCCCTAATTCAAGTTGACACAAAGCATCACCATCTGCAGCTTTCTGTTTTATTTTTTCCAACTTTGAATCATTATGCGAAAAGTCCAATAAATAGGCTTTTCCTTTAGCAACTGCTTTTCTAAGAAATGGAAAAGAAAAGAAGGACAATAGACTTCCAAATAGCAATTTAAAAACAAACAAAATTACCTTAAGACAATAGTCTTTAAAAGAATTTTTTTTGTCATTATCCTTAGTACTTTCGTTCATGGGTTTTGTCCTATTTTCATGACTTTGTCACTATAAAATATGATACAAGGCTTTTTTCTTGAAAGTTACTATAAAACAACTTTTTTATAAAAAAAGAGCCATAAAAAAACGAAAAGAAGAAAAAATTTTTATGTTTTATCCTTCTAATCCTTTGCAACTTTTTCTTTTTTCTTTATTCCCTCTTTTTGACGAGCAATACGTCTATTTCTCTTAGCTTGTGTTTCTGCTTTCCTACGTTCAACAGCTTCTTGTTTCTTTTCTGAAATTAATTGTTTTTCTTTAAACTCACGAACATTTTTCGCTCGTTCATCTGCAGTTAAAACCGTATCAGGATTTTTTAATTGACTTGCATTACTTACAGTATAAACCCCATCTTCAACTTTTGGAGGCATTGCTTCTTCGGGAACTTTTAAATCAACATAGTGCTGATCACTATTTTGATTTTCAACCTCTTTTGTCTCTTGAATATAACGGGCTTCTTTTTCCTCATATGCACGACGAGATTTTTCTCTCTCTGAAGCTTTACTTAATTCTTCTTGTTGTGCATCAGCTAGTGCCTGATCTCTCAAGCGAACTTTTTCACTACGTTTAAAACGATCTGCTTCTATAGATAAAGGTTTTAATGCTGATCGATTCTTTTTGTAATTAAATTGTGTCTCTTCATAACACTTCGTTACCAAAAACTTTTTGGCACATGCATCCATATCCTGCCCATACTGATATTTAAGCATCTGATTTTCATATGAAACTGCTTCCATGACTTCGTCTGCTTTTTCAACAGTATCAATTGTTCCTGCAGGAAATTCTTCAAGCAACATTTTTACTCTAGGTGACAAAACAACATCTTCATCCGTATATGATGCACACCCTTGGATAAATCCTAAAGAAAGAAAAATTCCAACAATAACAAATCGGTATAACCATCCATTTGTAAAGGAAAAATGAATTTGTGTTCTTACCATATAGCTTCTATTACATTCCCAACTTTAGTAATTTAAAAGGCGACCATTTGCCCCAAGTGCAGCTTCTCTTACTGCTTCTGATAAAGTTGGATGAGCATGACAAATTTGCGCAATATCCTCGGAGGATGCTCTAAAAGACATAGCTAGAACAACTTCACCAATCAATTCAGATACCATAGGACCTATCATATGGACACCTAATACTTCGTCAGTGTGAACGTCTGCTAAAATCTTTACAAAACCCCTTGTTTCATTCATCGCTCTTGCGCGACCATTTGCCATAAAGGGAAAAACACCAGCTCGAAACTCCCTTCCCTGCGCTTCCAACTCTTGTTCTGTCTGACCCGCCCAAGCAATTTCAGGAGAAGTATAAACAACGGAAGGAATCGTTGCATAATTTACATGTGCGTATTTTCCAGCTATTCGATCTGCAACAGCAACACCTTCATCTTCAGCTTTATGCGCAAGCATAGATCCTCTAACAACATCTCCAATAGCCCACACATTTGGTAAATTTGTCCGACATTCCTGATCGACAAGAATAAAACCTCTCTCATCCAATTCAAGACCTACTTTTGTGACATCAAGTTCTGAAGTACGTGGAACACGACCTATCGCTACAATTAATCGATCAAAAGTGATTTTTTGTTCAGTTCCTTCAGCATCATCATATTCAACTACTACATTTGAATCTGTAGGCACAACATTTTTAATTGAAACACCTGTATTTATCGTTAATCCCTGAGCTCTCATCAATCTAAGGGCTTCACTAGAAACTTGCCTGTCAGCCATTCCGAGCAAAGTTGATTGGGATTCTAAAAGAGTGACTTTAGAACCAAGTCTATGCCAAACAGAACCCAATTCCAATCCAATAACACCTGCTCCTATAATTCCCAATCTTTGAGGAATCGACTCCATAGCCAATGCACCAACATTAGAAAGAATCCTCTTCTCATCAAACATTAAACCAGGTAAAGCTCTTGGTAAAGAACCAGTTGCAACAATAACATGACGGCAAGTTAAAAAATGCTCCTCCTGACCCGTTACTTTTATCTCATATCCTTCAGATGAACGGTCAACAAAAGAAGCTACTCCATGATAAAAACTTACCCCATTTTTTCTAAAAAGAAAAAGAATACCTTCATTTGTTTTCGATACAACTTCATCTTTGCGTCCAAGCATTCTATTCAAGTTAAGGGTCGCCCCCTTTACCTCAATACCATGAACTGAAGCTCCATTTTTAACCATATCAAAATGAGCAGATGACTCAAGAAGTGCTTTGGATGGAATACATCCTACATTGACACACGTACCTCCTGGTGCAGGATCACCTGAAGTATTTTTCCAATCATCAATGCAAGCAACCCTTAAACCAAGTTGTGCCGCTCTAATAGCAGCAATATAACCACCTGGTCCGGCTCCAATTACCCCAACATCAACAAGAATGCCCATAAAGTTCTCCTGTAGTTGTTTTCGTAATTTAAAGATCCAAAAGCAATCGAGATGGATCCTCTAAATTTTCTTTAATTGTTACTAAGGCTTGTACAGCTTCACTTCCATCAATTAAACGATGATCGTAAGATAGTGCTAAGTAATTCATAGGACGAATCACAATTTGTCCATTTTCTACTACAGGTCTTTCCCTAGTAGCATGAATACCTAAAATAGCCGATTGAGGAGGATTAATAATTGGTGTTGACATCATTGAACCAAACACACCACCATTTGAAATAGAGAAAGTACCGCCAGTCAAATCATCTAAAGTTAATTGACCTTCTTTTGCCCTTGTACTAAATTCCGCTATTTTTTTCTCAATATCAGCTAGAGACATCAAATCAACATCTCTCATAATAGGTACTACTAAACCTCTTGGAGAACTAATAGCAATACCGATATCAAAATAGCCATGATAAACAATATCATTTCCATCAATAGAGGCATTAACAACAGGGAATTTTTTCAAAGCAGCTACCGCAGCTTTCATAAAGAAAGACATTAATCCCAATCGAACCCCATGCTCTTCTTCAAATTCTCTTCCTAATTTTCGTCTAATATCCAACACTGGCTGCATATTGACTTCATTGAAAGTCGTTAATGTTGCATTCGTCAATTGTGATTGAATGAGGCGTTCTGCAATACGAGCCCTCAAACGACTCATCGGAACACGATTTTTTGGACGATTATTGTTAGGGGCTCCTGGAACAAAACTAGAAGGCGGAGAATAAGGAACTGACTGTAAAGATGGAGGAGTTGAAGTCAATCCACCAACATCCGGACCAATCTCCATAGCACGCAAAACATCTTCTTTTAAAATACGTCCGTCTTTTCCTGTTCCCACTACATCTTTATATCCTAAATCATTTTCTGCCATTAATCGTGCAGCCGCCGGCATAACTATGCCAGCAGGGTGGGAAGTCTCATCATAAGATGAAGAAACTTCTGATGATCCATAAGTCGGTGGCGTTGGAATTGCCCCTAAATCAGGAATTTCTTTGTTAGCTTTTTCTTGTTTTTTTGTAGAACTTTCAGAAACAACAGCAGTTGTATCTATACGAGCAATAACATCCCCTGCTCTAACAAACGAACCTGCTTTTTTTAACACTTCTACCAATACTCCTGCACTAGGGCTAGGCAGTTCAAGTACAACTTTATCTGTTTCTATATCAACAAGATTTTCATCTTGTGCAACAGCATCTCCAACACTTTTATGCCATGCAAGTAAAGCGGCTTCTGAAACTGATTCAGATAACTGAGGAACCTTTACATCCAAGACAGCCATATAGTCTCTCCACTATTTAGATAACTACAGTAAATAAAATTTATTTCATCGAATAATAACTAAACCTTCTATTTGAGAAAACGCATCATCAAGCAATTTTCTTTGCTGCTCAAGATGCATATCCAAATAACCAACAGCCGGTGATGAACTAGCAGGACGACTTGCAACAGATAGTTTTTGTCCTACTTTCATACCTGCTAATAAATTAGGATGAATTTGTAACCATGCACCTTGATTTTGCGGCTCATCCTGAACCCACATAACTTCTTTACAATTAGCAAACCCTTTCAATACCCGTTCAAATAGATCTTTAGGGAATGGATACAATTCCTCTATTCGAATAATCGCAGTATCAAATTTTTCACGTTTTTTCCGTTCGTTCACAAGATCGTAATAAACCTTTCCAGAACATACCAAAACGCGGCTTACGTTGTCTTTTTGTATTGATTTATCTACTTCAGTAATTAATGGGCGGAACTCACCTCGAGCAAGTTCACTAATATGAGATGAAGCATCCTTATTCCGAAGTAAAGATTTTGGTGTCAAAAGAATTAAAGGTTTTCTGTACATCCTTAACATCTGTCTACGCAACACATGAAATATTTGCGAAGCACAAGAAGGTTGTACAACCTGTATGTTTTCTTCTGCACACAACTGTAAATAGCGCTCTAATCTTGCAGAAGAATGCTCAGGACCTTGTCCTTCATAACCATGAGGCAGCATCATAACCAATCCTGAAGCTCTTCCCCATTTTGCTTCCCCTGAAGTAATAAACTGATCAATAACCACTTGTGCCCCATTTGCAAAATCACCAAATTGAGCCTCCCAAATAGTTAAGGTATTTGGAGCCGCAGTTGAATACCCATATTCAAAACCTAAAACTGCTTCTTCAGAAAGAACTGAATCAATTACAGTAAATTCAGCCTGTCCTTCTGATACATGCTGTAGCGGAATATAAGTGCCTGCATCCCAACGTTCTCTATTTTGATCATGAAGCACAGCATGACGGTGAACAAATGTTCCTCTTCCTGAATCTTGACCGGAAAGACGCACAGGGAAACCTGCTGCCAAAAGAGAAGCAAAAGCCAAATGCTCTCCCATCCCCCAATCCACTCTTTCCTCTCCTCGTCCCATAGAAAGACGATCTTGGAGGACTCTTTGTACCAATGGATGTACTTTAAAATCTTCTGGAATATCTGTAATGCGTTCTGTTAACCTTCTTAACTCTTCAATTGGCAACGCAGTATCAACTTTTTCTTTCCACTTTTTCTCTAAATAAGGTCTCCACTCTGCAGCAGATTTGCTGATCGCATTAGAAATCACTGGATCGATAACAGCTTCCCCTGCATCCATTCTATTTCGATATTCTTCTACCAAAGCATTAGCAATCTGCCCTGTTATAACCCCTTGAGAAATCAGTTTTTCAGCATAAATATGTCGAACACCAGGATGTTGCTTGACCTTTTTATACATCAAAGGTTGTGTCATAGAAGGCGTATCTTGCTCATTATGTCCAAGCTTTCTATAACAAACCACATCAACAACAACATCTTTTCGGAATTTCATCCGAAAATCTAAAGCAATTTGTATAGCCAGAGCGACTGCTTCAGGATCATCTCCATTAACATGAAGAACAGGCGCCTCAATCATTTTAACAACATCAGTACAATATAAAGTAGAACGAGAATCCCTCGGATCTGAAGTTGTAAAACCAATTTGGTTATTTATAACAATATGAAGTGTTCCACCAGTACTATAACCTCTTGTTTGTGCCAAATTGAGAGTTTCCATCACAACTCCCTGCCCAACAAATGCGGCATCACCATGAACCAAGATAGGTAAAACTTGTGATCCATCTTCATCAGAACGATGTTTCATTCTTGCTTTTGCAGAACCCTCTACCACTGGATTGACAACTTCCAAATGAGAAGGATTAAAAGCCAAGGATAAATGAACAGGCCCTCCAGGCGTCAGAATATCGCGAACAAATCCTTGGTGATATTTCACATCACCCGAACGCACATCTACTTCCTGAGTACCTTCAAACTCAGCAAATAAATCATGAGGCATTTTCCCCATGATGTTGACTAATACGTTCAATCGACCACGATGCGCCATACCAAGAACAATTTCTTGAATACCACTTTCTCCTGCTCTTTGAATAGCTTCATCTAAAGCCACAATAAAACTTTCACTTCCCTCAAGCGAAAATCTCCTTTGACCAACATAGCGTGTATGTAAATAACGCTCCATTCCCTCAGCAGATGTCAGTCTTTCTAAAATACGACGTTTTTTGTCTGGGGAAAACGCAGGCGTAGCTTGGATAGATTCTAGTCTTTCTTGAATCCAACGTTTTTGAGCTTGATCACTGATATACATAAACTCCGCACCAATCATGCGGCAATATGTATTTCTTAACATCTGTACCAAATTACGAAGTGAAGCTGTTTCAGATCCAAAGTAGGTATTACTGATATTAAAAGCTAGATCCATATCTGCTTCTGTAAAACCATAAAATGCAGGTTCCAACTCAGGAATTTGCGGACGTTCACGTCGATAAAGAGGATCTAAATTAGCCCAACGAGCTCCTTGGAAACGATATGCAGCTGTCATCTGTTGTGCAGCAATACGCTTTCTTTCTAGTTCAGCACTCGTAGATGGTTGTAAAGCTCGGTAAGGTTGTCTTGCTCGTTCTGAAAAAGCCGCAATAATTGGTCCATGGCGAACATCAGCTTTTTCACTTCCATCTACTGCAGGCACATTTTGCATGGAATTAAAGTAATTGCGCCAATTTTCAGATACTGAACTTGGATTGTCTAAGTAAGATTCATAAAGCTCCTCTACATAAGGAGCATTTCCTGCAAACAGGTAAGTATTTTCTCCATAATCTTGCTTCATTCCTACACCTAACCTTTTCTATCTCTACTTATTTTCTTATTAAACACTTTACTAAAACTGTAGAAATAGATAGAAAAACTTTATTTAAAAGGTATACAAAACATCTTACCCTTGTTGGCAATAAACCCGTGAAATTGTATGGAATTATATTCTTTAGTATCACGGAAAATGAAAACTCTCTTGTAAAGAGCTGTTCTCTCTAGAAATTATACACTTGCGTATCTGTTTTGTAAGTTATGTTCTTATCCATATCAAAGCATATTTACACTAAAAAAACATACTTTGTTATTGAACATATTTTTTTGAAAATATCACTAAGAATTCATTTTATTTATAACCGGTTGGATTGGAAGTAAACCAACGCCAATAATCAGCACACATTTGTTCTAATGAAAACTGAGCTTTCCAACCAAAAAGAGAGGTAGCTAAAGAAGGATCAACAACATTATAAGCAGACTCTGCATTTTTCCTTTTTTTTATTTCATAAGGAATTTCTTTTCCTGTTACCTTTTCAAAAGTTTGTATAACTTCAAGAGCACTATATCCTTTTCCATCTCCTAAATTAGCAGTGAATCCTTTTTTATGAAAAAAAAGATATTCCAAGGCATCCACGTGACCTTTTGCTAAATCCATAACATGTAAATAATCAAGTACTTGTGTTCCATCTTCTGTTGGGTAATCATCACCAAAAATAACTATTTTATCTAGCTCACCTGCAGCAACTTGAGCTGCATAAAACATAATGTTATTTGGAATATCTTTAGGATCTTCTCCAATACGTCCACTTGAATGTGCACCTGCCGGATTAAAATAGCGCAAAACTCCAATAGACCATTCTGGATCAGAACGAACCAATTCAGCCAAAACAACTTCAGCCATTAACTTAGAACGACCATAAGGATTCAATGCAGATAGTTTAGCTGTTTCTGAAATTAATTCTTTTCCGTAGTGTCCATACATATCAGCAGAAGAACTGTATAGCATATGCCGAACACCTGCATCAGATAATGCTTGCATTAAAGTAACCGTACCACTGACATTCACACTAAAATATCGTAAGGGATCTGAAAAATATTCGTTAGATGCTTTAATACCTGCAAAATGAATGACACCATCAATAGAGTAATCAGAAAATATTCTTTTTAAAAGAGCACGATCCCGTACATCACATTGATGAAAAGCAACTCCTTTCTCAGTAATCTCCTCGACTCTAAACAGTGCTTCTCTTGAGCCATTTGCATAATTATCAATGGCTAAAACCGGATAACCTCTATCTAATAATTCAATACAAGTATGTGAACCAATATAGCCACAAGCACCCGTAACAAGAATCATACTCGTTGCTCTATTTTGATCAATAAGACAAGAAAATAAAACCTTTATTCAAGATTTTGAATTTGTTCACGAACCTGTTCTATTAGTAATTTAAGATCGATAGAAGCATTAGAAACTTCTCTAACTGTCGACTTAGATCCAAGCGTATTTGCTTCTCGATTCAACTCCTGAAGCATGAAATCTAGTCTTTTACCAACAGGTCCTCCTTTTTTTAGGATATTGCGTGTTTCCTCGAGATGAATTGTCATTCTTGATAATTCTTCAGCAACATCAATTTTTGTTCCATAAAGCAAAACTTCTTGACGTATACGCTCATAAATATCTTTCTCAGACACTACAGGTACATTACCAGTAATTGCTAATCCTAATGCTTCTTGCATACGTTCTATGGATTTTTGCTGAAAATTTGAAAGAATCTGAGGAATAAGAGGCGTTACCTGCTGAACAATAGCCTCCATTGCACTTATCTTTTCTAGCAAAGTTGTTGTTAATGCTTGTCCCTCTCTATCACGAGCTGAAATAAAAGATGTTACTGTAGATGACATTGCATCAAAAACCTGTTTTTGCAAAGTTTCTTGTTCAATTGCAGCCTCTTCAATAACACCAGGCCAACGAAGAAGTTCATTTATTGAAAAAACTCTTGCATTTGGGAATCGCTTGAGTGCTTCTTCCTGAAGATGATTTAACTCGTTTAAAAGCTCTTCATTTAAAGCATATGTCAAACTAGCTTTTTTTTCTCTAGCTAAAGACAAACGACATTCTATTTTCCCTCTTGAAACTTGCTGCGTAATAATTTCTCGCAATAGCGGTTCAAAAACCCTCAATTCATCGCCCATGCGAAATTGAAGATCCAAATAACGGGAATTGACGCTTTTGAGCTCAATTGTCAATAATCCGGCTGCGGTCTCTGTTAAAGTACTTGCATAACCTGTCATGCTCCGAACAGACATCATTTTATTTCCTTTTCAAAATACCGCTTTCCTAGTATCAACTAGTGCCGGAATTACTATAAAAAAATTATTATTTATTAGCTCTACTACGATACTCATTAGTACGAGTATCAATTTCAATTTTGTCGCCAATTTCAACAAAAAGCGGTACTTGCAAAGTGTATCCTGTCGAAATTTTTGCAGACTTTAAAACTTTTCCCGAAGAAGTATCACCTTTTACTGCAGGTTCGGTATAAGTAACCTCACGCACAATAATATTTGGCATTTCAATAGAAATTGCTTTACCGTCATAAAAAACTGCATTCGCTTCCATGCCATCTTCAAGGTAATTTAAAACATCCCCCATGTTTTCTGCTTCAATTTCATATGGATGATATTCTTCATCCATCCATACATAAAGCGGTTCTGCGTAATAAGAATAAGTTACCGGTTTTCTTTCCAAAATAACGGTTGTGAACTTATCATCAGCCCGATAAACAGTTTCCATATTAGAACCTGTTAACAGATTTTTTAACTTCATCTTACAAACTGATGCATTACGTCCGGATTTACTGAATTCTGACTTTAAAACCACCATTGGCTCATTATTCACCATGATGACATTGCCTACGCGTATTTCTTGTGCCTGTTTCATAAAAATAACATTTCAATAAAAGCTAAAAAAAACTGCATCTTCAAAGCAATGCAACTCACTACAAACTATTTATTTTAACGCATAGTATTGATAAATCGAAAAAGCGAAGATGCAAAATCCTGATTTTCTTTAATTTGTTCTATCCAGAACAGAGCATGATTATCTAAAACCATTTTTTTTGAAAAGAAATAATTCATCCAAGGTTCATGAGAAATTTCTTTTTTCTCCATGTTATTCCACTCATGCCAAGTATTTTTCAAAATATCAGATGTTTCCCTATCTGAAAGATTCGACAAATAGTGTTCTAAAAAAATTTGAAGTTTTGGTATATGTGCTTTTTCTTCTTGAGGGTAAATCTGCCAAACAAAGGGTTTTCCTGCCCATTGCGCTCTAACGAAAGAATCCTCCCCCCTTACAAAATTTACATCACAAGACCAAAGCAATAAATCGTATTCTTCCTGATCTAGAATAGGTATGACTTCAACGGTCAAATTACCAATGGTTTTTGTAGCTCCTACTTTGGCTGGCATACTAAGAAAAGCACTTACTGGATCTTTAGCCACTCCTTCTGGAACCAAACATAAAATTGTTTTTTCCTGTTGTTTTACTAATAAATTAAATAAAGCAGTTACTGGAGCACTGTCATAACAGAAAAGGGAAAATATTTTTTCTGAGTTGTTCTTTACACCAATTTTTTTTAAAAAAGCTTTTTTATTCAGTACATCCTGCAAAAAAAGCCTTTTTTGACTCAGCAAATCAATTTCTTTGATTAAGCCGCCCGTTTCTTTAAAAAAACCTGGAAAGAAAAAATATTTTGTCAGGGACGTTATAGATTGAGGAGATGCCATTTGATGACAATCCTTGACCCAAGATTCTGCACTCAGATATTCCATATTAATCCAGATTGGTAATGGATTCTTTAAAGACATCGCTTTAATGTAATTATCCGGCAAACGACATCCAAACCCTTCTATCACAACATCTGGAATAAAAGAAGAATCAAAATCTGAAAATACATGAGGCCATATACGTACTTCCACACCTGAAACAATCTGTTTTGCTTTAGTTACATCTAAAGCAAAACAGATTTTTTTTAATATTTGAATTTGATCGATCCAAAGTCGAACTTGAATAGAATATTCTTTTGCAAGCTGACGAGCCAAACGCCAACAAACGCCAGCATCGCCATAATTATCAATAACATGACAAAAAATATCGAGGCTGAAATTAGATTTCATAATCCATAATGGAATATTTCACCCCCTAAACTATGCAAAAGGTTGCAACAAGTGCAACATTTGTGCAAAAACACGTGGATTACCCGCAATAATATTTCCTTGCTCTAAATAATTTGGTTCTCCTGAAAAATCACCAACAAGCCCACCTGCTTCGGTTACCATCAACGCGCCTGCTGCAATATCCCAAATATTTAAATTTTTCTCGAAAAAACCATCGTAACGCCCTGCCGCCACATACGCTAAATCAAGCGTAGCAGCTCCAGGTCGACGTAACCCATGACAATTCTTTGTCATTACTTCAAACATTTTTAAGAAATTTTCCAAACGACTTGGATCATCACCTTTCCACATAAAACCGGTTCCAATTAATGCTTGAGAAAGCCGATCTGTTTTTGAAACTCGTAAACGTTTATTATTTAGAAAAGCTCCACTACCTTTTGTAGCTGTAAAGAGGTCATTATGAACAGGATCATAAATGACTGCTTGTGTGACAACTCCTTTTTGTTGCAAGGCTATTGAAATAGCATATTGCGGAAACCCATGAATAAAATTTGTAGTGCCATCTAGAGGATCAATAATCCAAACAAAATCACCCTCTTCTTTTAAATTAGATGATGCCCCTGATTCTTCTGCCAAAACAGCATGAGAAGGATAAGCTGTTAATAAAACATCAATAATCGCTTGTTCTGCAGCTTTGTCGACTTCAGTTACAAAATCATTTTGTCTTTTGGCAGTAATAGCAACTTGTTCGAGATCAAATGTGGCACGATTGATGATAGAAGCAGCACGTCTAGCTGCTTTTACCGCTGTATTAAGCATTGGATGCATGGGACTTCCATTAAAATAAAATAACTCGTACTTTTAGAAACCGCACGATAATAAATAAAAAAATTTAAAGAGCAAATCATTCAGTATTTAACAAATAATGAGAATAAAATTATATGTTGTACTAAATGGATTTATAAAACTGCTATTGTAAATGAACACTTCTCAAACGGATATATCCCTTTTTTCTAATCTGCGTTTTATTTTGGTAGAAACCAGTCATCCAGGTAATGTTGGTATGGTTGCTCGTGCTATGAAAACCATGGGATTTAGTAGATTGATTCTTGTACGTCCTAGATTACCTAATGTATTACAGCACGAATCTGCTATTCAATTTGCTAGTAATGCTTTAGATGTACTTGAAAAGGCACAAATCGTTGATTCAATTGATATTGCTTTAAATAATTGTCATTTTGCAGGTGCTGTTACCAGTCGTGTTCGTGAATTTTCACCACCAATTCTGCAAGCAAGAGAAACAGCAAACCACATTGTGTCACATCCTGAACTTAATCCAGCTTTAGTATTTGGCAGTGAAAAATTTGGATTACCTAATGAAATTGTTGAAAAATGCCACGCTTTAATTAGTATCCCGGCAAATCATCAATATGCTTCCTTAAATTTAGCACAAGCTGTACAGATTTTAGCTTATGAATGTCGCATGGCTTTTCCTCAAAGAAAACTCCCTAATCAAAATATCGAATTAGCAGGATTTGAAGATAAACCAGCCTCAGTTACGCAAATAGATGGAATGATAAATCACTTGGAAGAAGCATTAACAGCAATCCATTTTTTGGATAAACACAATCCTAAAAAACTCATGCCACGATTACGTCGCCTTTTTTCTCGAAGCAAATTAGAAGTAGATGAAGTCAATATCTTGCGAGGTATCGCAAAACAAATTTTATATAAAACGAAATCGAAAAATGATTAAAATCACTGTATCGTTCTAACAAGACCAACTACCAAACCTTCTAATGAAAACTCATCATTTTCCTGAACAATAATAGGTTTGAAATCAGGATTTTCTGAATGTAATTCAATATGACGTCCTTTCTTTTTAAACCTTTTTACAGTTACTTCATCACCAATACGAGCAACAACAATCTGACCATTTTTAACATTTTGTGTTTTTCTGACTGCAACCATATCTCCTTCCATAATACCGATATCTCGCATAGACAATCCGCGGACCTTTAAAAGAAAATCTGGTTTTTCTGAAAAGAGAGAAGGATCAAAGCGAAATTCTGATTCCACATATTCTTGAGATAAAATTGGAGCACCTGCCGCTACACGACCAACTAACGGCACTTGATATTGTGAACTTGATTCTTGAGATACTGTTTTTTCTATTGTTTGCGGTAAACGAATTCCTCTTGCCACTCCTGGAGTAATTTCTATTACTCCTTTTCTTGCTAATGCTTGTAAATGTTCTTCTGCCGCATTAACAGAACGAAATCCCAATTCATTTGCAATCTCAGCACGAGTAGGTGGAAAACCAGTTTGCTCAATAGCTTTACTAATTAGGTCTAAAATCTGTTGTTGGCGTACAGTTAATTTTTTCATGACGTTTACCTTAATCAGAAAAGACGATTATTAATCACAATTGCTGTATATTATTACAGTATCATATATTTATATTTAATGAAATGCAAAAGAATCAAATTCTTTGCAGAAATCTCTGCATAGAAAAGTTTTCAAATATTGCAAAATAACGACTCTACAGGTAAAATTTCATGTTTTCTTCTTCCCGCACTCAACCTGACGCTGAGGCGGGCTGTTTTTAATGTCCATAAGGAGTAATTAATGCGTCACTATGAAATTGTCTTTATCGTTCATCCGGATCAAAGTGAACAAGTTCCGGCTATGATTGAACGTTACAAAAACGCAATCACATCGAAAGGTGGTCTTATTCACCGTGTAGAAGATTGGGGTCGTCGTCAGTTGGCATATCTCATCAATAAGTTTGCTAAAGCTCATTATGTTTGTATGAACATTGAGTGTAATTATGAAACTTTACGTGAGCTTGAAACATCATTCAAATTTAATGATGCTATTTTGCGTTATTTGACCGTCAGAATGAAAAGAGCTGAAACAGGTCCATCTCCTATGATGAAATCTGCACAGAAAGATGATTCTGCAAAAAACCGTGCTGAGCAAGATACTTCAAATCAATCTAATGCAGCAGTAGCAGAAGTAAAAACAGAAGAATAAAAACAGAAGTAAAAGCTTCTAAATGTAAGGAGAAAAACTTTTTTGGATAATCAGCTTCAACTTGTTGCAAGTATTACCGAACGAGATGCAGTGCGTTATACCCCAGCAGGAATTCCAGTTGTAACAGCGGTATTACAGCATCACTCAAAACAAATTGAAGCAGAAATCGAAAGAACAATTGAGTTTAAAATACCAGTAATGGCAATAGGAAAAATTGCCAATCAACTTGAAAAACTGGAAATCGGACAAATTCAACGTTTTATCGGATTTTTAACAAACAAAAGCCAAAAAAGTAAAAGTCTCGTGTTTCATCTTACTGACATTACATCTATAACGAATCACGAATAAATTATTTATAAATAGGAATATCAACATGGCAAACGGTAGAAAATCTGAAAAAGGAAAAATAAGAGAACGCCGCAAACAACAAAACCCTTTGTTTAAACGTAAAAAGTTTTGTCGTTTTACAGCGGCTAAAGTAGAACAAGTTGATTATAAAGATCTTGATACTTTGAAAGACTTTATCCAAGAAAACGCCAAAATTATGCCTGCTCGTCTAACTGGAACACGCGCAATTTATCAACGTCAAGTTGATACCGCTATTAAGCGTGCTCGCTTTTTGGCATTGTTGCCGTACACATCCCTGCATCAATCTTAATTGCAGTGTGTTTATCAGAGATTGGAGAGAATCATGCAAGTTATTTTGTTGGAAAAAGTCGCCAATTTGGGCAATTTAGGAGATATTGTCCGTGTAAAAGACGGTTATGCTCGTAACTATCTTATCCCACAACGTATGGCACGTCGTGCTACAGCGGCAGCTATTGAAGAATTTGAAAAACGTCGTGCAGAATTAGAAAAAGCAGCAGCTGAAAAACTATCTTCAGCAAAAGCCCTGGGTGAAAAACTAGACAGCATGACTGTTCAAGTATTGCAAAAATCTGGTGTTGATGGTCGCCTCTTTGGTTCCGTAACAAATGCTGATATTGCTGAAGCACTTGTTAAACAAGGATTCGATATTCAAAAATCTCAGGTTCGTCTTCCAAACGGTCCATTAAAAACTGTTGGAGATTTCCCTGTTGCGATCTCCCTGCATTCCGATGTGGTTGTTAACGTAACCATTTCTGTTCTGGGCGAACATGCATAAAATCTAATAAAAGAAAATCCCCACTTTATTTTGAAGTGGGGATTTTTTTTTGTCTAAAATCACCCTTCAAATCTAATTTCAGATCAAATTTCGTAAAAATAAAATTAGATCGATGAAAAACGATTTGATACTTCTCTCTAACTTATTGGAAAATATTTTTTTATTCTGTAATTTCATCTAAAAGATTTTATATATGAACTTTTTAGACCTTTTCTAGAAAAAATCTTGTGTTTTTATAAAAACGGGTGTATAAAACTTAGACGAAGTAAATACAGGGGAGCTTGTTAAGCAGGCTGAGAGGAAGTTACCATACTTTTACCCTATAACCTGATGCGGATAATGCCGACGTAGGGAGTCATTCACAAGATTTTTTACAGGAGACGCCCATAAGGTTGTCTCCTGTTTTTTATTTCACAACTGAAAACGTAGGGAAGTCTATTTCTATCCCTGTTTTCGAAAGTAAATTTTTGCCTACTCAACATATAGCCAATACATTGTGTACGATACTGTTAACTCAGGTTACAGTTAGGAATAAAACTTTCTGGAGTTTTTATTCCGATTCTGTTTGCTGGTGGAATTCTGATTTCCAAGCTGTATGTTTTATGCACTAGAGCGTAGGTTCATTTACAGAAAAACCAAGAATATTTTTGAAACGCTGATTAGGGAAATAATTGGTACAACGGTTCTTAGAAGCCTATGAAAGAAAATGAAATATGTTTAAAAAGATGTTTAAAAACGTAAGAACCAAAAGTCCATTGATCCATAACATCACGAACTATGTAACTGTCAATGACTGTGCCAACATTGTTATTGCATGCGGTGCTTCCCCTATCATGGCTGATGACAAGGAAGAAGTGGCAGAGATCACAACTATATCTTCTGGTCTGAACATCAATATCGGCACATTGAACAGCCGAACCATCGTTTCCATGTTGATTGCAGGCAAAAAAGCCAATGAACTAAATCACCCTGTTGTTTTAGATCCTGTTGGAGTCGGCGCCACTAAACTCAGAACAGATACAGCCAAGCAACTTCTTGAGACAGTAAAATTCACGGTTATTCGTGGCAATATTTCCGAAATCAAAACACTTGCATACGGTAATGGAACTACCAAAGGTGTGGATGCTGATGTTGCAGACAAGGTAACAAAAGAAAATCTTGATGAACTGATTACTTTGGCTAAAACGTTTTCTGAGAAAACAGGATCTGTAATTGTTATCACAGGAGCTATCGATATCGTTGCAAACAGTAAAAAAGCTTATTGCATTCATAACGGGCATCCAATGATGTCCTCCATCACGGGAACTGGATGTCAGCTTTCCGCCATGATTTCAGCATTCGTAACAGCCAACCCTGACCACCCATTAGATGCAGCAGCCGCTGCAGTTTCTGCTATGGGATATGCTGGTGAAATAGCTCATTCCAGATTATCTGAACTAGATGGTAATTCCACTTACAGAAATTACATTATTGATGCAATTTACAATATGACTCCAGAAATGCTTAAAAAAGGTTCAAGATATGAAGTTCGATAAAAAATCAATGCGACTCTATGCCGTTACTGATAGAGCATGGGTCGGAAAACAAAGTCTGTATGAACAGGTAGAGTCTGCTTTAAAAGGCGGAGTAACCTGTGTGCAACTGAGAGAAAAAGAATTGAACGAAGAAGATTTTCTGAAAGAAGCAATTGAAATCGCCGCATTGTGTAAACAGTATGCAGTTCCATTCTTTATCAATGACAATGTGGAAATAGCTATCAAATGTAACGCTGATGGCATTCATGTAGGGCAGGAAGATATGCAAGCGGCACAGGTACGTCAAAAAGTCGGAAAGGACATGATTATTGGTGTATCTGTCCATTCAGTTGAAGAAGCTCTTGAAGCTGTCAAAAACGGTGCAGATTGTCTTGGTGTTGGTGCTATGTTTTCCACCTCTACCAAGACCGATATTGATATTTTACCGAAAGAAGTTCTCCGTGATATTTGTTCTGCTGTTGATGTTCCTGTGGTTGCAATCGGTGGCATTGGAAAAACAAATATTTCCCATCTTGCAGGAACAGGTGTTGATGGAGTTGCTCTGGTTAGTGCAATTTTTGCAGCAGATGATATTGAACGTGAGTGTCGTTTACTCCGTCAATTAGCAGAAGAAATGGTAAATGCATGAAGATAAGATGTGACATGCTGAAATTTCCATATGATTTGCTATGACTTTTGACAGATACAAAATAAATTACAACCCAAAAATGCAACAGTACTTAAATTGCTTCTTTATTAGTTTTAAACATACAGTACCATTCAGATAGTTTAATGGGTTAAACAAACTTACATCTTGAAGCGGCATATTGGGGGCACCACCTTATGCCGCTATAGAAAACAATGCTGATTAAAGAAAGGAGAAACAAATTATGAATTTAAAAACAGCATTGACCATTGCGGGAAGTGACTGCAGTGGAGGCGCCGGTATTCAGGCTGATCTAAAAACTATGACCATGAACGGTGTATATGCGATGAGCGCAATAACAGCACTCACAGCACAAAACACAACCGGCGTAAGATCAATTCAGGAATCGACTCCTGATTTTTTGAAACAACAAATTGATGCCGTATTTGAAGACATCTATCCCGATGCCGTAAAAATCGGTATGGTATCATCCAGCGAATTGATTCGTGTTATTGCAGACAGGCTGAAATACTATGATGCAAAAAATGTAGTTGTAGACCCCGTTATGGTTACAACAGCCGGTTCTGCACTAATGAAAACTGACGCTGTTCAAACTCTTATCCAAGAATTGTTTCCCATCGCTACTCTTGTCACACCCAATATTCCTGAAGCACAAGTTCTCTCTGGTTTAACCATCGAAACCAAAGAAGATATGATTACAGCTGCAAAATTGATTGGTAACTCATACAATTGTTCCGTTCTTCTTAAAGGTGGGCACAGCATTAACGATGCTGATGATTTTCTGTATGCGAATGGGGAAATGGTATGGTTTAAGGGCAAACGCATAAACAATCCTAATACACATGGTACGGGGTGTACACTGTCCAGTGCAATTGCATCCAATCTTGCTAAAGGCTTTACGCTTGCGGAATCAGTACAAAAAGCAAAGGAATATATATCTGGCGCCTTAGCTGCTATGCTTGATTTAGGAAGTGGTTCTGGACCGATGAATCATGCATTTAATCTGCAAGATGAGTACGCAAAAGTATCTATTGGACAAATAGAGTAAAAACAATTAATACAACAACTTATATTCAGAAAGTGTATGACAAATACCCTTTCATCTTGGCTTTCATAATAGAACTCTATTTCGCCATTACATCAAAAAGCGGCATAACCTAAAAATTATGCCGCGTCTCAAAATTATTTTATATTGTTTAATTAGATTGACCCATTATTCCTAAAATGCCATTTAAATCAGCCAATTAATTTTGTCTCGTAATTTTTTTAGATGGGTAAAAACAGCTTCAACATCCTTATCATCTATTTCTTTAGCCTGTATATAAAGCTCATCATCAGTTGTATCTAATTCGATTTTCTTTTTATCTTCGCCATAATACAGATTTAATGATTCTGCACTCATTCCTTTATCTGTCATTTTTCCAATAATAGGATTAATGATTTCTACTTTGACACCCTTTGATTCTAGAAAATTCATTGATACCTCCCTTGATTAATCAATAATGACTTTACTCTCAAAAAAGGGAGACACTCTGATAGAAAACAAAAATATCGCTTTAGTTGTTATTTAAATTAATTTATCTGATAAAACATAAACAAAATCAATAAATGTTAGAAATAATCAGAAAAATAAGGCTCTTGATTAGGAATAATACTTTCTAACATTTTGACTGTTGAAAGATCTGCTATTAAACGTTTTATATCTGAAAAATAACTCGCTTTACGGTAACTTATTAATAATGAAGATAATGTTTGAATGTTCAATTTAATTGCATTCCCCTTTTCTTCATTAGTAATAATATTCTTTCCATTTGTAGTTCCTGCCACGCAAAAAACTCCATTATTCCATTCAGCAACTGGATCATTAACTACAAAATGAAACGGTTCTTTTATATTTATAAAAGGAAAAAGTTCTAAAAAGGCTTTTACATCAACTATACGTGCCATATAGTAAGGTGTAATAGTTTCTATGATTTCACTATCATCAAGGAAAAAAGCTAGCGGCTCGTTCTTATATATTTTTCCTTTGACTTCATTGACCATTGAAAAATGAGCACTAATAAAATTCCATAAGCCTCTACGCGATTCGATATCAAGGTAAACCATTTCCTTAATATAAAACACTTCTTCTTCAATCCAGTAAAATAATAATCCTGTTGGAATACGTTGCTCATTGTAGTAAACAGCAGCAATCCTCTCTTCCTCATTTTCCCAACGCCAATATTCTTTCCAGTCATCCTCTTTTCGTATTAAAGCAGCATGTGTTTGAATGGCAAAACGATTATAAGTTTCTATAACATCTGGATGATCAATATCAACTCTCTCGACATAACCTGTCACATCAACTTCTTTCGGTAATTTTGTATCAGGAATTGAAAAAGAAATCATGTCCGACATAATTTCCCAACCTTTATGACGATAAAAAGGAATGTCATAAGGGTAAAGATATGAAATCCATTGACCTTTTTTTCTCATAGATTTAAGAGCAACTTTAATCAAATCACTCATCAATCCAATACCGGCATACTCTGGATAAGTTCCTACTCCTGTAATGCCTCCCATATCAAAAATTCGACCATGGATATTAACAGTACATGGATAAATACAAATCTGTGAAACAAGACTTTCTTCATTAAACCAGCCAAAAACATCAGCTCGCTTTAGCATAGGTCTTTTAGAGCGAATAAGCTCTCCATCCTCATACCCACTTGCAAGTAAATCTTTGCTTGTTACCTGAAACACATATCGAAGCAACTGATTAAACTGTTCCAGATGAGTTTCATCAACCGGTTTCAAAACCAATTTATCACGAATTTTTCGATTTGCCATAAACTTATTCTATCTAGATATTTGGTAAGTTTATATTGCCACAAAATTCTATAAGTCAGATATCAGAACAAAATTGAGTTTAGTATATCTACCCTCTTTTATACTAAAAAGCCGTATTCTTTACTTAACTATCGTCGTATTATGAAATAAAAGTGTTTATTCATTTTCATATAAAGAGCATTTAATGAAAAAACTTTATACCTACATTGTTACAGAAGACTCTGGACTCGCTCCCAATCCTTTCTTTCAATGGTGTACATTAGCACTTGGACTTCCCAATCAAATGCATGCCAGAGCTTATAAAGGAGATTGGATAGCGGGTTTTATTCGTCAAGAGCAACATTATCAATTACTTTATGTCATGGAAGTCGAAATTAGAATTTCTCTTCATGATTACTTTTATCACGCTTCCTTCGAATGCAAAAAACCCGATATTCATGGTACTGATGAACAAAAATGTGGAGACAATTTTTATAGTTTTGAAAATGGAACCTGGCTTCAATACGAAACTTTACTGCATAGAGGAAATCAATATTTAAAAAAGGATACTCGTTATAATCCCCCTGTTTTTGCTTCACAAAAATATTGGTATTTCGGTAGAAACGCTGTTGTTGTTCCTCAAGAATTTGAAATTCTTATTGCAAAACAAAACATACAAATCAATCATGCTAGTTCTGAAAAAGTTTCTGACTTTTGTGAATGGGTAAAAGGATATAAAACTGGAATGCACGCCTATCCTAGAGATTTTCAAGAAACATCAAATGATATGTTTTCTATTTTTAAAACAATTTAATTTATCATTGGCAGAAATTTTGCAGATATTTCATTTCTGAAACTGTTTGATCTACATTTTTTTTGGATAACCTTCCTTGATTTAAATAACGTGCAAAATTACGCATCATATGTTCATAGGAATACTTTCCTACAATAAAAGCCTTTCCATCTTTTTTTCTTAGTCGTCCAGGCATAGATATCATATAACTGGTCTCTTCTTTCTCTTTTATTTCTTTTATTGAAACACCGTATTTTTTTTCAATATGTTCTACCATTAGATGTAAATCATATAATTTTGATTGTTTTGTATAGTTTTTTTGTAAAACTC